>NZ_JBHYDW010000016.1:0-34797 GCF_051860475.1 Elioraea sp.
GCCCTGCTGCGCCAGCCGGAGGTGGTGGTCGGCACGTGGGTGGCGGCGAAGGCGGAGGACCCCGACCTGACAGAAGCTGACGTGCGTGAGGCACTAGATCGGCTCGAACCGCTCTGGGACGAGCTGTTTCCCGCCGAGCAGCAGCGCATCGTCCGCTCCCTGGTCGAGCGCGTCACGGTCGGGCTGGATGGGGCGGAGATCCGGCTCCGCGTCGAGGGCCTCGCCAGCCTGGTGCGCGACCTCGGGCTGGTCGGGGCGGAGAGGGCTGCCGCGTGACCGGGCCCACGCACATCACCGTCCGGGTGCCGATGAAGATCCGGCGCCGGCCGGGGCGCAAGACCATCGTCACGCCGGTGGTCGACGGGCTGCCGACGCAGAGCACCGCGCGCGCCGATCCCACGCTGCTCAAGGCGCTCGCCCGCGCTTTCTGGTACCAGCGCATGCTCGACACCGGGAAGTACACGACCATCGGCGACATGGCCGCTGGCGAGAAGCTCGACCGCGGCTATCTCGGCCGGCTCTTGCAACTCACCCTGCTCGCGCCGGATATCGTCGAGGCGATCGTCGAGGGGAAGCAGCCGGAGGGGGTGACGCTGCCGGGCCTCGCCGAACAGCTGTCGACTAGATGGGAGGACCAGCGGACGAACCTGTGCAAGCGCCTCGGCCCACTGTGGTACAATTCATGAACAGGGGTCTTTCCGATTCGGAGCCCGGCAAGCGCACGGTACCGCGGGTGATGCGAGGCTACTTTCCCCTTACGGACTTCGATTTCTGGGCGTTCCTGACGAGCGGCGCGGTGCTGCTGGCGGCCGCCGATAGGGTGCTCGGCCTCGGCTGGCTGGACCGTGAGAACTGGACGGTTGTGCAGTTTGGTCTTGCAGTTGCCGTGGCCTACGTGACTGGGCATGTGATCGCGGAAGCTGCGTCGCGACTTCTCGAAGGCGCATTGGTCCATCGCCTACTCGGCACGCCGGCCACTCTCCTCCTTTCCGACCAGCCAGATCGCCCTGCCCGCCGCTGGCTCTACCCCGGCTACTTCAAGCCAGTTGCACCGGAACTGCGCGTCCGCATAGAACGCCGCGCCGCCCGCGAAGACCCACCGATCGAACGGGAAGCCATTTATGCGAACGCTTACGTCGTTGCGCGACGCGACCAGTTCGCGTCCGGGCGGCTCGCTGTGTTCCAAAACCAGTACAGCATGTGCCGCAATGTCTCCCTGGCGTGCCTCTTGGCGGCGCCGGCGCTCGCGATCGGTGGCACCCATACCGGCCGGACCGCAGACTTGTGGTGGGCGGCGGCGGCGCTTGTGGTGGCTGCCGTGATGCTGATCCGTTTCCTCAAGTACTACCGCCTCTTCTCTGTAGAGGTGCTGAACACCTACGCCAGCGGTGCAGGAGCCTCATGATGCTCAAGGTCTTTGATGTTGGGCACGGCCAGTGCATCCTGTTCATCACTCCCAATGGGCGTGTTGTGCTGATCGACTGCACACATCACCCCGTTACCGGCTGGCACCCCGCTCAGGCGCTCAGTGCCATGGGCATCCGGCACGTGGACGCGCTGGTGGTTTCCAACTTCGACGAAGATCACGCACGCGGCCTGCGTCAGCTCTATGCGCGCGGCATCTCGCACGGCCCGATCTGGACCAACTGGCGGGTTACCCCAGCAGACATTCGTCGCATCAAGAACGACCTCGGCGACGGGATCGAGATCTTGCTTTGCGCGCTTGATCATGGATGGGGCAGCACCTGCGGTGCGCCTGACGCACCCTGGCTCGGCTGCCACATCTTTCGCACCTGGGCTCTGTCGCAATCGGACTACTGGCCATATCACGCCGACACCAACGCCCTCAGTGTCGTCACTGAGATAAAGGTCTCTGGGGTCGGCATCATGATCGGGGGCGACATGCCGGCGTCGGGCTGGCGCCTTCTCTTGCGCTACCCCGAGTTCCGAACTGCCGTGGCGACGACCGACATTTTTGTCGCATCCCACCACGGCCGGGAGGACGGTTGCTGCGACGACCTTTTCGTCACCGGCTGGCGCCCGCGCGTGGTGATCATGTCGGACGAACGGCAGGGGCACGGCACCCAGGACACGGGCCAGTACTATCGCCAGCGTTCGCTTGGTCTGACGTTCGGAGACGGAGAAACCCGCCACGTGCTGAGCACTGACCGCCATGGCGCCATAGGCATCAGCTTTCCGTACTTCGGTTACTATCGAGTTCAGATCTCCCGCGGCTTCCGGCAGGCGCTGCCTGCTACGCCTGCCTACCGCCTGCGTCAGCCGAGGGGACTTCTTGGTATCACAGCCCAGCCTCGCGGGTTCCTGCTGCAATGAGGAGATCACCGCATGTATGTCTTGCGATGTCGCTACAAGTGGTGCCGGGGAATTCGGCTATCTTGCGATAGTGCGGTTCAATCGCACGCGCAACGCCACGGCCCCCTTGCTGCGTGATCTTCGACAGCGACGGGCGCGCGCTCTCGCCGACGCACAGCCACAAGAACGGCCGCCTCTACCGCTACTACGTCGCCCAGCGCGCGCTGAAGGGCGAGGTCGACGACGGCATCGTGCGACGGGTGGCCGCGGCGCAGATCGAAGCGGCGGTGATAGCGCAGCTGCGCGTGCTGCTGCGCCAGCCGGAGGTCGAGGTGGGGACGTGGATCGCGGCAAAGGCGGAGGATCCGGATCTGACGTGCGCGATTCCCTCGCCCGGCTCGAGCCGCTGTGGGACGAACTGTTCCCCGCCGAGCAGCAGCGCATCGTCCGATCCCTGGTCGAGCGCGTCACCGTCGAGGGCGTCAGAATCTGACGGAGTCGCCCAGGTTCACTGCCTGTCTTCTGCCTATCGGCTCTCAGCACGCTTTCATCGCGCGGACCGCGTGGCATCATTGCCGCGCGATGATCGTCCAAGACAAGCAGCCTGCCCTGAACGGTCGGATTGTCCGGGCATCTGGCGGAGGCAGGACCGAGATGGTTGCTGCCCCTAGAGCCGGGCTCAGCGTCGCGCCTGTCGTATTGCCTGTTCGGATGCATGGTGGTGCGTCCGATGTCGCGAACTCCCTCCCGTCATCCAAACTGGTCGGATGCGAGGACTGAATGGCCTCGCTAGAGGATCTCAAGTCCGATGCGGCAGTCCGCGGGATTCTCCCAAGCAGGCTTGTGACCATCGTGAGCACACAATGGTACGGCTCCGACGTTGTTGAGATCACCTACAAGGATGCTACCGGCAAGCTCGGCAACGAACTTCTCTACCGCCATGACGAGCCGCGGCTGGAAGTCGTCGAGGAAGGGCGCCCCTGGAGCTTCGACGGCGACGGTCACCTTTTCCGTCTTGTCGCGGAGTCACAGCGCATCCACCTCGCGCATCTGTTCGACCCGATCCTCGCCGTCCACACATCGGTGGTCGAGCCGCTGCCGCATCAGATCACAGCGGTCTACGAATCCATGCTGCCGCGGCAGCCGTTGCGGTTCCTGCTGGCCGACGACCCGGGCGCAGGCAAGACCATCATGGCCGGGCTCCTGATGAAGGAGCTGATCGCCCGCGGCGATCTGCAGCGCTGCCTGGTCGTTTGTCCCGGAAGCCTGGCCGAGCAGTGGCAAGACGAGCTCTATCGGCGCTTCAATCTGCCCTTCGAAATCCTGACGAACGACAAGCTCGAAGCGGCGCGAACGGGCAACTGGTTCCTCGAAACCAATCTCGTGATCGCTCGGCTCGACAAGCTGGCGCGCAACGAGGATGTGCAGCAGAAGCTGCAGGCGCCCGACTGTCGATGGGATCTCGTCGTCTGCGACGAAGCGCACAAGCTCTCGGCGACGTTCTTCAGCGGCGAGGTCAAGTACACCAAGCGCTATCGCCTCGCGCAGCTGCTCTCCTCGCTCACCCGACACTTCCTGCTCATGACGGCCACGCCGCACAACGGCAAGGAGGAGGACTTCCAGCTCTTCATGGCGCTGCTGGACGGCGACCGCTTCGAGGGACGATTCCGCGACGGTGTGCACACCGCCGACGTGTCCGACCTGATGCGCCGCATGGTGAAGGAGAACCTGCTCAAATTCGACGGCCGGCCGTTGTTTCCGGAGCGTGTTGCCTACACGGTCCCATACCGCCTCTCGGACGCCGAGGCCGCGCTGTACAAGGCGGTGACGGACTATGTGCGCGAGGAGTTCAACCGCGCCGAGGCGCTGGAGAACGACAAGCGTGCCGGCACGGTCGGCTTCGCGCTGACGATCCTGCAACGCCGGCTCGCCTCGTCACCGGAGGCGATCTACCAGTCCCTGCGTCGCCGGCGCGAGCGGCTTGAGAGCCGGCTGCGGGAGCTCGAGATCCTGCGACGGGGCGGCCAGTTTGCGGCCGGGCTCGGCGCCCATATCCCCATGCTCGACAGGGAAGACGTCGAGGATCTTGAGGACGCGCCGGATGCGGAGGCCGAGGCGGTCGAGGAACAGATTCTCGACGAGGCGACCGCCGCACGCACGATCGACGAACTGCGGATCGAGATCGAGACGCTGAAGCGCCTGGAGGGCATGGCGCTCGCGATCCGCCGCAGCGGCGAGGACAAGAAGTGGCGCGAGCTCGCCACCCTGCTCGGCGAGATCTTCACCCCCGCCGCGATCGCCGACGGCCTCGCGGAAGATGCAGCCGCCTACGACGCCGGCGTAACCCTGCCGCCGAAGCCCACACCGTCGCCGCGCCAGAAGCTCGTGATCTTCACCGAGCACCGCGACACCCTGAGCTATCTCAACAGCCGCATCACGACGCTGCTCGGCCGGGAGAGCGCCGTGGTGATGATCCATGGCGGCATGGGACGCGAGGAACGGATGAAGGCCCAGGAGGCCTTCAGGCACGATCCCGAGGTGCAGGTGCTGCTCGCGACCGACGCCGCCGGCGAAGGGATCAACCTTCAGCGCGCCCATCTGATGGTGAACTACGACCTGCCCTGGAACCCGAACCGTCTGGAGCAGCGTTTCGGGCGCATCCACCGCATCGGCCAGACCGAGGTCTGCCATCTCTGGAACCTCGTCGCCCAGGAGACGCGCGAGGGCGACGTGTATCACCGACTGCTGGAAAAGCTGGAGCAGGCCCGCAGCGCACTGAAGGGCCAGGTCTTCGATGTGCTGGGCAAGGTCCAGTTCGAAGGTCGCCCGCTGCGCGACCTACTGATCGACGCGATCCGATACGGCGATCAGCCCGAGGTCCGCGCCCGACTGAACCGGGCCGTGGACGCGGCGCTCGACACGAAGGCACTCCAGGACCTGCTGGAGGAACGTGCGCTCGCGCACGACATCATGGACGTCTCGCGTGTGCATCGCATCCGCGAGGAGATGGAGCGGGCCGAGGCGCGCCGGCTTCAGCCGCATTACGTCGAGTCGTTCTTCCTCGAAGCCTTCCGCCGCCTCGGCGGCAGTGCACGCCAGCGCGAGCCCCGCCGCTACGAGATCACGCACGTGCCGGCAGTGGTGCGCCAGCGTGACCGGCTCATCGGCATCGGCGAGCCCGTGCTGCCGCGCTACGAGCGCATCGCCTTCGAGAAGGATCTCGTCTCGCCGCCCGGCCAGCCGCTTGCCGCCTTCGTCTGCCCGGGCCATCCGCTGCTGAACGCGGTGATCGACGTCACGCTGGAACGCCACCGCGACCTGTTGCGCCGCGGCGCCGTGCTGGTGGACGAGCGTGACGCCGGCATGGCACCGCGCGTGCTGTTCTTCCTCGAACACGCGATCCAGGACGCGAGCCTGACGCGCAGCGGCGACCGTCGAGTGGTCTCCAAGCGCCTGCTGTTCGTCGAGATCAGCGCCGATGGCAGCGTGCGGCACGCGAACTACGCGCCCTATCTCGACTATCGGCCGCTCGCCGAAGGTGAGCCGGACATCGCCGCCATCCTCGCCAGGCCCGAATGCGCCGGCCTCACGCGGGAGCTGGAGGCGAAGGCGCAAGCCCACGCCATCACCCAGGTTGTGCCCGAACATCTCGGCGAGGTCCGCGATCGGCGCATCACGCTGCTCGACCGGACCGAGGCTGCGGTCAAGGACCGGCTGACCAAGGAGATCAACTACTGGGATTTCCGGGCCGCCCAGTTGCAGGAGCAGGAGCGCGCCGGCAAGGCCAATGCCCGGCTGAACTCGGGCGAGGCCCGCAAGCGCGCCGACGACCTTCAGGCCCGCCTGCAACGCCGGCTGGAGGAGATCCGGCGTGAGCGCCAGCTCGCACCGCTGCCGCCTGTGGTGCTTGGCGGGCTGCTCGTCGTGCCCATCGGTTTGCTGCGCGCCATGGGCGGCGCGCCCGGGTCGAGCCCCCCCAAACCCACCCACCCCGCTGCGGCGCGGGCGCGGGGGATCGTGATGGAGGTCGAGCGCTCGCTCGGCTTCGTGCCGGTGGACCGCGAGCGCGACAAGCTTGGCTACGATATCGAGAGCGCCATTCCGGGCACGGGCAAGCTGCGTTTCATCGAGGTGAAGGGGCGCGTGGCCGGCGCGGACACGATCACGGTGACCAAGAACGAGATCCTCACCTCGCTGAACAAGCCAGACGACTTCATCCTTGCGATCGTCGCGTTCGAGGGCGACGCGCATCGCGTGCACTACGTGCGTCGCCCTTTCCGCGCCGAGCCTGATTTCGGCGCGGCCAGTGTGAACTATGAGTTGGCGAAGCTGCTCGCGGTGGCCGAGGCTCCGCGATGAGCCAGCAAGCGGAGATGGACCTCGTTGGAAGTGACGGCTCTCCCGCAAGCGTCTGGCACCGGGACGCGGCGAAGCGTGCGCTCGACGACCTTTTCCACAACGCCGCGCAGTACAAGTCGAGTAAGGCAATCCACGATCTCTTGCGGTTCGTGGGGCGCTTTCGCTTCTACGCGCCCTTCAATGCGATGCTGGTGCACACGCAGATGCCTGGCGCGACCTACGTCGCGCCAGCGCACCGCTGGCGATCCGTCTATGGTCGCCGCGTGAAGGCCGGCGCGCGCCCCCTGGTGATCCTCCAGCCGATGGGGTCGGTGATGTTCGTCTTCGATGTCGCTGAGACGGAACCACTCCCGAACGCGTCGCCGCTTCCGCCTGAAGTCGAGAAGCCGTTCGAGGTAACGTCCGGCCGTATTCGCGGCGAGCTTGAGACGACGGTCGAGAACGCCAAGCGCGACGGGATCCTCGTCGAGGAGAGCGCGGCAGGGTCGCAGCATGCGGGCTCGATCCGCTCGGCACCGGACAACATCCAGATTCGTTTCCAGACGCGCCGCGCCCCGCCACCTACCTTTACCGACGTCCCGCGGCGCTACCACCTCCTACTGAACCGAAACCTGTCGCGTGAGGCCCGCTACGCTACCCTCGTGCATGAGCTGGGCCACCTTTACGCCGGTCATCTCGGAACGCCGAACGAGAAGTGGTGGCCGGATCGACGTGGCCTGCCGCTCTCCGTTCGGGAGTTCGAAGCCGAGTCGATCTGCTATCTCGTCTGTGCCCGGCTCGGCATAGACAACCCTTCGGACAAGTACCTATCCGACTATCTCGGGACCCATGCCGAGGCGCCGCAAATCAGCCTGGACTGCGTCATGAAAGCCGCCGGCTTGATCGAGCAGATGGGCCGGGAACACATGAAGGTGCGATCGTGACGAACACCTCCTCGAACACGCCGGCGGAGGCGAACCATGAGTGAGCTACCCCACTTCGCCATCCTCGCGCCGGTGCCGCTGGAGCACCTGCAATCGGGCCTCGAGCTGATCGCGGAGGAAGGCAAGGTCGCGTTCGGCACCAGGAAATGGGAGCTGTTCCGCCGCATCGACGAGCTGCGCAATGGGTCGCGCGTAGCGGTCCTTATCTATCCGTCGCACCTCGACGGGGAAGGCGGCGCCACGCACGTCGTCAGCTGGTTCGGCTGGTATGTCGGCGCTGTGGATGGCGTCGGCGGAGCCCATCCCGACGGCATGAAGTACCGGCCAGCGACGACCGCGAAATACCCGACCGACAACAAGGGTGACTGGGCGGCCTTCTGGCATGTGGAGGGGCTGCGCGAGCTTCCACCCGAGAAACGCCTGGCGATCGGCAAGATCGCCGGCATCAAGGGAGGCTGGCGCAAAACCGCGCCGCCACGCGGCCCCGAGCTGGTGACCCTCCCCGAATCGCTGAGTGACGAGACCTGACGTTCATGCGCACCCGCAGGAAGCTGATCGAAGTCGCCCTGCCGCTGGAGGCGATCAACGAAGAAGGTTCCCGTCGGAAGAGGAAGGCTCCGGCTGGCTACCCGACCGCTCTTCACAAGTGGTGGGCGCAGCGTCCCGTAGCGGCCGCGCGCGGGGTGATCTTCGCGCAGATGGTGGACGACCCGTCTGAGTACGTGGACGTGCTGCTGGGCGACCCGGAAACCCGCCGCGCCGCCGAACGCGAGCTGAAGAAGCGCCGCGCCCTCTACGAGGCTCTGGTGGCAGAGGCCGATCCGGGCCCGCCACCGCGCCTCGAGGACTGCGCGGCCGACCTGGAGCGCCAGCGCCTGTTCCGCCTGATCGAGCAGCTCGTGAAATGGGAGAACACCATCAACGAGGACGTCCTGCAGCGCGCGCGCGACGAGATCTGGGCGTCCTGGCGCCGCGCCTGCGCCGACAATGCCGGCCACCCGCGCGCGGCCGAGCTGTTCGACCGCCACCGCCTGCCCGCCTTCCACGATCCCTTCTGCGGCAGCGGCGCCCTGCCGCTGGAAGCGCAGCGCCTGGGGCTGGAGGCGCACGCCAGCGATCTCAATCCTGTGGCGGTCTTGATCACCAAGGCGATGATCGAGATCCCGCCGCGCTTCGCCGACCGCCCGCCGGTGCATCCGGGCGCGGGCCGGCTCCGGCACTGGAGGGGCGCGCAGGGGCTGGCGGAGGACGTGCGCCACTACGGCCAGTGGATGCGCGACGAGGCCGAGAAGCGCATCGGCCACCTCTACCCGAAGGTGGAGGTGACGCCAGCGATGGTGGCCGAGCGGCCGGACCTCAAGCCCTATCTCGGCAAGCGGTTGACCGTGATCGCCTGGCTGTGGGCGCGCACCGTGCGCAGCCCGAACCCGGCCTTTGCGGGGGTGGAGGTGCCGCTCGCCTCCACCTTCCTGCTCTCCACCAAGGCGGGGAAGGAGGCGTGGGTGGAGCCGGTGATCGAGGGCGGCGGCTACCGCTTCACGGTGAAGGTGGGCAAGCCGCCCGAGGCGGCGAAGGCCGGCACCAAGCTGGCGCGCGGGGCGAATTTCCGCTGCCTGATGTCGGGCACGCCGATTGCCGGCGACTACATCAAGGCCGAGGGACAGGCCGGGCGGATGGGCGCGCGGCTGATGGCCATCGTCGCCGAGGGCGAGCGCGGGCGCGTGTATCTGGCGCCGACGCCTGAGCACGAGGCGGCGGCGCGGCAGGCGCGGCCGGAGTGGAAACCAGAGACGCCGCTACCCGACGACCCGCGCAACTTCTGGACGGTGCAGTACGGCCTGACGACCTTCGGCGATCTGTTCACCGACCGGCAGTTGGTGGCGCTGACGACCTTCTCCGATCTGGTGGGGGAGGCGATGGCGCGCATCCGCGCCGACGCCCTCGCCGCCGGCCTGCCCGACGACCCCACGCCGCTGCGCGACGGCGGCGAGGGGGCGATGGCGTATGCCGAGGCCGTGGGTGTGTACCTTGGATTGGCGACCGACCGGGCGGTTGATTACAACTCAACCGTTGCCACGTGGCGGCCCAAAGACAGCGCAATGCGGTCGACTCTTGCAAAGCAGGCGATCCCCATGAGCTGGGATTTCGCTGAGGGGGCGGTATTTGGTGACTCGAGCGCAGGCTTCGAAAACTGTGTCGCTGTGGTCGCATCGGTGCTCGACACCGCCTTGGGTGCGGGACGTGGGGTCGTAACGCAGGCAGATGCGGCTGCGGCCTCGAGGAAGATTGGCGTAGCCCGCCTTATCAGCACCGACCCTCCCTATTACGACAACGTCGGCTACGCGGATCTGTCGGACTTCTTCTACGTCTGGCTTCGCCGCGCGCTCCAGACCGCATTCCCGGATCTCTTTGTTACGCTGGCCGCACCCAAGGCCGAAGAACTCGTTGCCACACCGTATCGCCACGGGGGCAGGGAGCAGGCCGAAGCGTTCTTCCTGCAAGGCATTGCACAAGCGATGCACCGCCTCGCGGAGCAGAGTTATCCTGCCTTCCCGGTCACCATCTACTATGCCTTCAAGCAGGCGGAGACTGAGGGTGAGTCAGGCACCGCCAGCACAGGTTGGGAGACTTTTCTGGATGGCGTGATCCGCGCAGGCTTCGGCATCAGTGGAACTTGGCCGTTGCGGACGGAGGGCGACAACCGCCAAGTCAGCATTGGCTCCAATGCCCTCGCCTCCAGCATCGTCCTCGTCTGCCGCCCCCGTCCGGCCGACGCCCCCACCGCCACCCGCCGCGAATTCCTCGCCGCGCTCAAGGCCGAACTCCCCGCCGCTTTGCGCAACCTGCAGAAGGGCAACATCGCCCCGGTGGACCTCGCCCAGGCCGCCATCGGCCCCGGCATGGCGGTGTTCACCCGCTGCGCCAGCGTGCTCGACGCCGAGGGCAAGCCGCTCTCGGTGCGCGACGCGCTGGCGCTGATCAACGCCACCCTCGACGAGGTGCTGGCCGAACAGGAAGGCGATTTCGACGCCGACAGCCGCTGGGCGCTCGCCTGGTTCGACCAGCACGGTTTCGCCGAGGGCGAGTATGGCGTGGCCGAGGTGCTCTCCAAGGCCAAGAACACGTCCCTCGCCGGCCTCACCCAAGCCGGCATCGTCGAGTCCCGCCGCGGCAAGGTGCGCCTGCTGCCGCCCGCCGAACTGCCCGCGGATTGGGACCCCGCGACCGACCCGCGCCTGACCGCCTGGGAGAGCGTGCACCACCTGATCCGCGCCCTCGAAGCCGGCGGCGAGGCCGCGGCGGCCGCACTGGTCGCGACGCTCGGCGTCAAGGCCGAGGTCGCGCGCGAGCTCGCCTACCGCCTCTACGTCATCGCCGAGCGCAAGAAACGCGCTGGAGAGGCGCTGTCCTACAACGGCCTCGTGCAGAGCTGGCCAGAGATCAGCCGCCTCGCCCGCGAAGGCGGCGCCGGCGCCACCGAACCCGACCTGTTCGCCGCCACGCCGGGGTAAGGCATGGCAGTCGACATGACGACGGCGCCCGCGACGCGCGACGGTTCAGCTGCCCGCTCGATCGCCTCGCCAGACCTGATGCAGGCGTTCCAGGACGGGCTGCCGGTGCGGCTGATCGCCACCCCGCGCGCCGCCCTCGCGACCTGCCGTGCCGATGAGAGGCTGCGCGACGTCGTCGCACGCAACACCGAAGGCTACGACTTCTTCCCGGTCACTGAACCGGCCGCCGGCGCGCAGGATCGGATCATCGGGCTGGTGGAGCTCGCCAGGTTCCGCGGCCGCGACGCTCCGGCCAAGCCGGTGCGCGCGCATCTGCGCACGCTGGACGAGGACACGCTGATCGGCGCCGATGCCGGCATCCTGAGCTTCCTGAAGGACGCCGATGCGCGGCCGTGCCGCCTTGTGGTCGCCGGGTCGCGGATCGACGGGCTGGTGAGCTGGTCCGACATGCAGAAGCTGCCTGTGCGGGCGGCGCTGTTCGCGCTGATCACGCAGCTCGAGATGACGATGGCGGAGGCGATTGAGCGCGACTGCCCGGACGCGCGCGCCTGGAAGGCACGCCTGTCCGCGAAGGATCGCCGCCGGGTCGAGGCGAAGATCGGCGCGGCGCGCACGGATGACCACTGGGTGAATGACCTTCTGTTTACGCAGTTCCTGGACAAGGTGACGATCCTCGCCCGGAGTCCTTCTCGCGGCTGCGACGGGCAGGCATTCAAAGAGACGATGGAAGCGGTACGGGACCTTCGCAATCGGCTCGCGCATGCGAACGACTACGCCCAGTCGCGCGATGCCGCGGCCGCGGTCGGCGCGAGGGTCCGCGAGATCGAGCGATGGATCGACGCGCTCGGTCGCTGGCCGCATGCGGCGAAGGGAGGCTAGCATCATGGCCATCACGAACCAGGAACGTGTCGGCAAGGCGATGGACCTCTTGCGCGCGGGCCTTGCTCCGTTCGTCGAGCGCAAATTCGCCTACTGCCTCTGCGGCATCGCCGACCGAGAGGGCGCGCCGGGCGCACTGTTTGATGAGGCGGAGGGCTGACGCGGTGCCAATCGTCAAGCGGCTCGTCTGCCTGGCGAACTCCCGCAAGACCGGCGGGCGATGCGTCGCGGGCCGCGAATGGGGCAGGACCGGCGCGGGGCCTTGGATCAGGCCCGTCAGTGCCCGCCCGCACGAGGAGGTCTCGGAGCATGAGCGGCAATATGAGGACGGCAGCGATCCCAAGGTTCTGGATGTCATCGACGTGCCGCTGATCGCTGCCCGCCAGAGGACCTACCAACAGGAGAACTGGTTGCTGGACCCGCAGGCTTATTGGGTGCGGCAAGGGCGCGTGGGGTGGGACGATCTCGCTGGATTCACCGATGCTCCCGCCACCCTCTGGCGCAATGGCTTCCAGACCTACCATGGCATCAACGATCGCCTGCCGTTGGACCAGGCCGCGACCCTGACGACTTCCCTGCACCTGCTGAGAACCGACGTTGTGACGCTGTCCGTGTTCGCCCCGAGTGCGGCATTCGGCGATCTGAAGCGCAAGGTGTATGGCCGCTTTCGGCATGCGGGGGCGGACTACCGCCTGCGCGTCACCGACCCGGTCTATGAGCGCGCCTATCTCGCGAAGCCGGACGGCGACTACGAGCTGGCCGAATGTTGTCTCACCGTAAGCCTGGGCGAACCGTGGGAGAGGTTCTGCTACAAGTTGATCGCGGCGATCATCGAACGAGCAGGAGGAGTCAGGGGATGATCGAGACACCCAATCCAATCCTGACGATCGGCCACTCGACCCACCCGCTGACCCGGTTCATCGCTTTGCTGAAGCAGCACGGGGTGACCGCGGTGGCCGACGTCCGCTCGGCCCCCTACAGCCGCTTCAACCCGCAGTTCAACAAGGCGGAGTTGGAGCGCAGCTTGAAGGCGGAGGGCATCCGCTACGTCTTCCTCGGCCGCGAACTGGGCGCGCGCTCGGACGACCCTGCCTGCTACGAGAAGGGCCGGGTCCAGTATGCGCGTCTCGCCCGCACCGAGGCCTTCCGCCAGGGCATCGAACGGCTGAGGCATGGCGCAACCGAGCACCGCATCGCCTGCATGTGCGCCGAGAAGGAGCCGCTGGAATGCCACCGCACGCTGCTGGTGGCTCGCGCGCTCGACGCCGAGCGGATCGAGGTGGCGCATATCCATGCCGATGGCCGGCTGGAATCGCACGCCGCGGCAATGGACCGTCTGCTCGATCTCACGGGCCTGCCGCGCGACGACTTCTTCCGCTCGCGCGCCGAACTCGTCGCCGAAGCTCTGGCGCGTCAGGAGGAGCAGGTGGCTTATGTCGACGCGAAGCTGGCGGCCGAGGATGCCCGATGAAGCTCTTCACCATCGGCTTCACCAGGAAAACCGCCCAGAAGTTTTTCGGCCTGCTCCGCGGCTCCGGTGCGAAGCGCGTGGTGGATGTGCGGCTCAACAACGTCTCCCAGCTCGCCGGCTTCGCCAAGAGGGACGATCTCGCCTTCTTCCTGAAGGAGGTGGCAGACATGGACTACGTTCATGTCCCCGAACTCGCGCCAACGCAGGAGATGCTCGACGCCTACAAGAAGGAGAAGGGCGACTGGAAGCAGTATGAGCAGCGGTTCCTCGGTCTGATGCGCGAACGGAAAATCGAGGAGAGGCTGCCCCGCTCGATCTTCGATGGCAGCTGCCTGCTGTGCAGTGAGGACAAGCCGCACCACTGTCACCGCCGCCTCGTCGCCGAATACCTCCAGCAGCATTGGGGCGACATCGAAGTGAAGCATCTGACCTAGGGATCGCTGAGTATGGCCATCACGAACCAGGAACGTGTCGGCAAGGCGATGGACCTCTTGCGTGCGGGCCTTGCTCCCTTCGTCGAGCGTGAGACCCACGCCGCGGTGAAAGCCGGCTCAGTGCGCATCGACGCGATCCGTCGTTTTGCCGAAGACCCGAAGCTCGGCGAGAAGCCGATCGCACAGTGGGATGCGGCCGGCCTGCTCAAGCTGATGTGGGAGACCTGGAACGACGTGTTTGGCCGCACGCTCGGTCGCGCCGAACGCTCGCTCGTTCAGGAACTGCGCGACTGGCGCAACAAATGGGCGCACCAGGAGCCTTTTTCGAGCGACGACACCGATCGCGCGCTCGACTCGATGAACCGGCTGCTCGCCGCCGTCTCCGCGCCGCAGGCAGACGACGTCAACCGGATGAAGATCGAGCTCCGCCGCCTGGTGTTCGAGGAGCAGGCGCGCGGTGAGCGGCGCAAGCTCGGCGGGTCCCTGATCGAGCCGGCGGCGGCCGGCAGCCTCAGGCCCTGGCGCGAGGTGGTCACACCGCACGCGGACGTGGCCTCCGGGCGCTATCAGCAGGCCGAGTTCGCCGCCGATCTGTGGCAGGTGCATCTGGGCGAGGGCAGCGACGAGTACCGCAGGCCCGTGGAGTTCTTCCGCCGCACGTTCCTGACGGAGAGTCTCAGGCGGCTTCTGGTGGGCGCGGTGCAACGGCTCGCCGGCCAGGGCGGCGATCCGGTGGTGCAGCTGCAGACGAATTTCGGCGGCGGCAAGACGCACTCGATGCTGGCACTCTATCACCTGTTCGGCGGCGCCTCACCGGGCGAGCTCGCTGGCATCGAGGCGGTCCTGGCCGAGGCGGGGGTGAAGACGGTGCCGCAGGCGCGGCGCGTGGTGCTGGTGGGCAACAAGATCTCGCCGGGCAATCCGGTCACCAAGTCTGACGGCACGGTGGTGCGCACGCTGTGGGGCGAACTCGCCTGGCAGCTCGGGGGCAGAGAGGCCTTCGCGCGCATCGCCAAGGACGACGAGAACTCCACCAGCCCCGGCGATGTGCTGCGCGAGCTGTTCGTCGAGCACGGCCCTTGTCTCGTGCTGATCGACGAATGGGTGGCCTATGCGCGCCAGCTGCACGATCAGAGCGATCTGCCGGCTGGCAGCTTCGAGACCCAATTCACCTTTGCCCAGGCGCTGACGGAATCGGCGAAGCTCGCGCGGAACTGCCTGCTGGTCGTCTCCCTGCCGGCCTCCGACACTGCGGGCTCGCCGCACACGCAGGCAGACGACGTGGAGGTCGGCGGCATTCGCGGGCGCGAGGCGCTCGATCGCCTGCGCAACGTGGTCGGGCGGGTGGAGGCCTCCTGGCGGCCGGCGACGGCCGAGGAGGGGTTCGAGATCGTCCGCCGCCGGCTGTTCGAGCCGCTGAGTGCAGAGATGTTCAAGCAGCGCGACCTGACCGCGCGTGCCTTCGCCGATCTCTATCGCGCGCAGGCGGCGGAGTTTCCGCCGGACTGCCGCACCGGCGACTACGAGAAGCGCATCCAGGCAGCCTTTCCGATCCACCCGGAGATCTTCGACCGGCTCTATACGGACTGGTCCACACTGGTGAAGTTCCAGCGCACGCGCGGCGTGCTGCGGCTGATGGCGGCGGTGATCCACAGCCTCTGGGAGAAGGGCGACCGCAGCCCGCTGATCCTGCCCTCGACGATCCCGATCGATGATCCGCGCGTCCAATTCGAGCTCACGCGGTACCTCTCCGACAACTGGGTGCCGATCATCGAGAAGGACGTGGATGGGCCGAATTCGCTGCCACTCCGGATCGATGCGGAAGTGCCGAATCTCGGCAAGCTGTCGGCAACGCGGCGCGTGGCGCGCACGATCTATCTCGGCTCGGCCCCGACCGCGGCGGCGGCGCAGCGCGGGCTCGAGGACCGGCGTGTGAAGCTCGGCTGCGTGATGCCGGGGGAGTCGCCTGCCGTGTTCGGCGATGCGCTGCGGCGGCTCGCGGCGACTGCCACCTATCTTTACCAGGACGGACCTCGCGCCTGGTACTCGACGCAGCCGACTGTCACCAAGCTCGCCGAGGATCGCGCCGAGCAGTTGAAGCGCGACCCGGACAAGGTCGCCGCGGAGCTCGAGGGGCGGCTGCGCGCCGATCTCAAGCGAGCCGGAGATTTCTCGCGTATCCACCCGCTCCCCCGCTCAGGGGCCGATGTGCCCGACGACCTCGATGCGCGTCTCGTGGTCCTGTCCGCCGAACACCCCTACAGCCGGGAGAGCAGCAACGCGGCGGAGATGGCGGCCAAGGCGATCCTGGAAGCGCGCGGCAACGCGCCCAGGCTCTATCGCAACACGCTCGTGTTCCTCGCCGCCGACCGGGTGCGACTGCAGGACCTCGACGAGGCGCTGCGCAAATACCTCGCTTGGGCGTCGATCGTGGCGGAGAAGGACACGCTGAACCTCGACCCGCACCAGGCCCGCCAGGCGGAGACGCAGAAGCAGGCGGCGGACGGCGCGGTCACCGCCCGGCTGCCCGAGACCTATCAGTGGCTGCTCGTCCCGGAGCAGACGAACCCGCAAGCGCCGGTCGCATGGCAGGCCCTGCGACTGACCGGCAGTGAGGCGCTGGCGGTGCGTGCCAGCAAGAAGCTCCGCAGCGACGAGCTTCTGGTGCCCGGCCTCGGCTCGACGGTGCTGCGGCGTCACCTCGACTTAGTGCCGCTGTGGCGGGGCGATCACGTGCCGATCCGGCAGCTGGTGGACGACTTTGGCCGCTATCTCTACCTCCCGCGCCTGACCGGACCCGAGGTCCTCGTGCAGGCCATCCGCGACGGTGTCGCCCTGTTGACGTGGCGGACCGATACCTTCGCGTACGCGGAGAGCTACGATGAAGCAACTGGTCGGTATCGCGGGCTGCGCGGCGGCCAGAGCGTCAGCCTGTCTCCGGACAGCGACGGCCTGGTCGTCAAGCCGGACGTCGCAGCGCGGCAGTTGGACGCGGAGGTCTCGCCTCAGCCCGCGCCGCCATCCGCCCCTGGAGTGGAGACCCCCGTGTCGCTCCCGAGCGGCGACAACACCCCACCAGAACTGGCTCCGCCCCAGCTGCTGCGGAGGTTCCATGGTTCGGTGCAACTGGATTCTGCTCGGGTGGGGCGCGACGCCAGCCGCATCGCGGAGGAGGTGATTGCGCATCTTGCAGGCCAAATGGGAGCCGAGCTGACGGTCACGCTTGAGATCCAGGCGCGGCTTCCGAATGGCGCCTCCGACCAGCTCGTGCGGACCGTGATGGAGAACAGTCGCACGCTGAAGTTTGACAGCCACGGCTTCGAACGAGAGTGACGAAGGGTGCCGAGGGCCCTTCCTACTGGTGTCGGGGCATGAGGGTGATCGGGGTCGGATTCGTGTCACCCCGACCGCACGAGCGATCGATGTTCGAACTTCTGTGTCGGAATAACAACATAATAGCATTGCAGATCAAAGACTTAACCTTGTCGACTAAATCGGCCCAGTATCAAGGTTCGGAGAGAACCCGCCCTCCGGAGAGCGCAAATGGCGCTCGTTGCGGCTGCGCAGTATCAGGCTCGGCACCGAAAGGCGCAGGAAACCTGCGGCTTTCGGCACCGGTCACCGGCGGGGAGAACGGTCGGATACAGGGGGACTGGCGGAGGGGGTGGGATTCGAACCCACGGTACGGTTGCCCGTACACCGGTTTTCGAGACCGGCCCGATCGACCACTCCGGCACCCCTCCGCGGCGGGGGGGTCACTACACCGGCCCAGCCTACGACGCCAGCCCGCGGGTCAGGTCGCCTGCACTGGCGCCGGCGTCCAGGACGCGTTCAGCTTGTATCCGCCGCCCTCGGTGACCAAAAGGCGAGCGTTGGAGGGATCAGGCTCGATCTTCTGCCTCAGCCGGTAGATGTGCGTCTCCAGCGTGTGCGTGGTGACCGCCGCGTTGTAGCCCCACACCTCGTTCAGCAGCACCTGGCGCGCCACCGGCGCCGAAGCCGCGCGGTAGAGGTATTTCAGGATCGCGGCCTCCTTCTCGGTCAGCCGGATCTTGCGGTTCCGTGTCGGCTCGAGCAGCAGCTTCGCGGCCGGGCGGAAGGTGTAGGGACCGATCGAGAACACCGCGTCGTCCGAATTGTCGAACATCGCCAGGTGCCGGCGCAGGCGTGCGAGCAGCTCGCCGTAGCGGAACGGCTTGCCAATGTAGTCGTTCGCGCCAGCGTCCAGCCCCTTGATCGTATCGGCCTCGGTGTCGGCGCCCGTCAGCATGATCACCGGCACCTTCACGCCGAGCCTGCGGAGCTTCTGCGTGAACTCGCGCCCGTCACCGTCCGGCAGGCCCACATCGAGCAGCACCGCATCGACCCGGGCGTCCTTGCGCGTAAGATTTGTTTCGGCCTCCGCGAGCGTCTCGGCCTCGATGGGCTCGAATTCGCCTTCGGCCTTCAGCTGCTCTGCGAGGGTCGCGCGCAGGGCGCGATCGTCGTCGACAATCAGGATCGGTCTGGCGAGCGCCATTGGGTGCATCTTCGGCCTGCGTCTTCCGGATAATGATGCCAGCCGCACGGCGGGGGGAGCAAGGATCACCCGCGCCCCGGGCGGCAGGCGGAACAGCCACGTCGACCACTGCGCGCTGACGAGGCACCTCGGAAATGGGGGGTGCGAGCGTTAGGGTCGCCACACGATCACGCGAGCGTGCGCATGGCGGCCGGCGAGCCCTGCGCCCGACGCATCTGGCGCTCGGCGACTGCCGCCCCATATCGCCCAGTAACGTCGGTCCATCTTTCGCTGTCGCAATCACCGATCTGTGGCCGATGTTTAGCGGGAACGACGCCGCCCTGCCATCTTCGCGCCCCGATCGACGCTCGTGATGACGGTTGGGAACGCCGACACGATCGAGAGACATATGCGGACCAGCCCTACCCTTGCCGTGCCAGCCGATGCGCCTGCCGCCGCCGCCATCCCCGTCCAGATCGAGGGCGAGCGGCGGTTGAGGCATGTGCATCGAGCAATTGCGGAATTGAGGCGCGGGTCTCCCGCCATGGTTGTGTGCTCCGAAGGCGCCTACCTTGTCGCATCCGCGGAACTGTCCGGGGTGGCAACGCTGGCCCGGTTCGGTGCCCTCGCTTCCCAGCCCGTCCAGCTTCTGCTGGCGCCGACCCGTGCCGCCGCAGTGCTGCAACGGCCCGCGCCGGGCGGGGCGGATGCACCGGCGGTCGCCTTCCGTCTCCCGCCCGGCGTGACGCCGCCGCTGCTCCGCGCGCTCGCCGACCCGACCGCCGAGCCGGCGACGATCCGACCCGAGCCGGTCGGGCTGCCGCCGGCGCAGCCGGCCGCCGCGGCGATCCGGCTTGCCAAGCTTGCCCGGCTGCTGCCCGCGGTGCTGTTCGCCCCCGCCGCGGACGAAGGGGACTGGGCCGGGTTTGCCGCCCGCCACGACGTGGTCGCCGTGCCCGGCACGGACGTGCTCGGCTACCCCGACACCGTGGCGGCGACGCTCATGCGCGTGGGCGAAGCGCGCGTGCCCACCGAGGACAGCCGCGAGACCCGCATCATCGCCTTCCGCCCGGCCGATGGCGGCACCGAACACCTGGCGATGGTGGTGGGCGATCCCTGGTCGGCCGGCGAGCCGCCGCTGATCCGCCTGCACAGCGAGTGCTTCACCGGCGATCTGCTCGGCTCGCTTCGCTGCGACTGCGGCCCGCAGCTTCGCGGCGCGCTGGCCCTCATGGCCGAGGAGGGGGCCGGGGTGCTGCTCTACCTCGCGCAGGAGGGGCGTGGCATCGGCCTCGTGAACAAGCTGCGCGCCTACCAGCTCCAGGACGAGGGCGCCGACACGCTCGATGCCAATACCCGCCTGGGCTACGGCGCCGATGAGCGGAATTTCCTGATCGCAGCGGCGATGCTGCGCGAACTCGACATCGACACCGTGCGGGTCCTGACCAACAACCCCGACAAGGTGGCTGCGCTCACGGCGTGCGGCATCCGGGTCGCCGCGCGCGTCCCTCACCGCTTCCCCGCCAACGAGCACAACGGCCGCTATCTCCAGACCAAGGCCGAGCGGTTCGGCCACCTGTTCTGACCCGGCAGGCTCTGCCGGGCTGCCGGCCGATCTTGCCGATGGGTCCCGTCAGCCCCTGGGCTTGGGCCGGACCCGCGTTGGCACGGCGGTTGCTGTGCCGGCCGCATGATCGGCTCCTCGCTCCCGCTGCTGCCCAACGGCCTGCGTCAGGCGCCTGACGGCGGGCCGCCACTGCGCGAGGACGAGGCCGTGCCGATGCCGGTCGACATCTCGTTCGGCGACTTCCTGGCCAACCTCAATCCGCTGCATCACATCCCGGTCGTCGGCTGGGTGTACCGCCAGGTCACCGGCGAGTCCGTGAACCCCGCCTTCCGCGCGCTCGGCGGGTTCCTGCTCGGCGGGCCGATCGGCGCGATCGTCGCGGCTGTCGGCGCCATGGCCGAGAGCCTGTTCAGCGACTCGCCCGATGGCGGCGCGGGCGGCGCGGTCGCCGCGGCCCCGGCCGCACGGGCCGGCGTCGCCATGGCGGCCGCTCCCATGCCCCGCGCGCCCGACCCCAAGCGTGCCGCCGCCATCCCGGAGCTCCCGGTCGACGGCCAGGCACTCGCGACACGCCTCGGCGTGCGCGCCTATCGCGCGCCGTCCGAGGCGGCCCTTCCCGCACTTGCCGCCTCGCGCCCGGCCGGCGAAGGCGATTTCGCCGGACGCATGCTGCGCGGGCTCGACGCCTATGACCGGACGCTGCGGCTGAAGTCCGCCGGCGCCTGATACCTTCCGCACAACGCTTTGACCTTTGTGCGGAGGGTATTGCGCGCCGGGATGGTGGGGCGGCTGCGCGCGAAACCAAGCGGATGCCCGCCGGCCGAAGGTCAAGCCTTCGGCAGGCTGGTATGGGCGCCTTTCCGCCGCCGCGTGGTCAGCCGGGCCCGGGCACCGCCCGCTCGCCGAAGATCGCGGTGCCGAGCCGGACATGGGTCGCGCCATGCGCGATCGCGGTCTCGAAATCCGCGCTCATCCCCATGCTCAGCAGGCCGAGCCCATGGCGGCGGGCACAGTCCGCCAGCCAGGCGAAATGCGGCTCGGGATCCTCGTCAACCGGTGGAATGCACATCAGCCCGCGCACCGGCAGGTCCCAGTAGTCCAGGCACATGTGGATGAACTCGTCCGCCTCGGGCTTGGGGATCCCGGCCTTCTGCGGCTCCTCGCCGGTGTTGACCTGGACGAACAGGACGGGCGCGCGCTTCTGCCGCGCGATCTCGCGCGCGACCACCTCGGCGAGGCGCGGCCGGTCGAGCGTCTCGATCACGTCGAACAGGCCCACCGCGGCGGCCGCCTTGTTGGTCTGCAGCGGCCCGATCAGGTGCAGCTTCAGCCGCTTGTGCGCCGCCTTCAGCGCCGGGTACTTCGCCTGCGCCTCCTGCACCCGGTTCTCGCCGAACACAAGCTGGCCTGCCGCGATCGCCGACTCGATCAACGGCCGCTCGTGGGTCTTGGACACGGCGACCAGCGTGACCGAGGATGGCTCGCGCCCCGCCCGGGCGCAGGCCTTGGCGATCCTGGCGCGGACGGCGGTCAGGGCAGCGGCGATGGTGGAGCGTTCGGACATGGCATGGCGCAGGGGTTGACCGGAGCAGCGCGGCGCCTGCGGCGCAGGACGCGTCGTCTCCCTTGGCTGATCCTTATGACCGATCCGGTGCGGGGCGGCGACCCCTTGCAGGCCGTCTCTGTGCTTCCGCGTGGATGTGTTGTCATTTTGCGTCACGACTCGGTGCCGCTTCGGGCCGACCTTGCCGCGCGACTTGCCCGGGCGTGCCGCGCCCGCGGCCTCGGGCTCTCGGTCGCGCGCGACGCGCGGCTCGCGCTGCGGCTCGGGGCTGGGCTGCATCTGGCCGATTTCATGGCGCCGCCGCTGCTGTGGCGTCTGCACGGGCGGGGCCTGCTCAGCGTTGCTGCCCACGGCGCGGCATCGCTCGCCCGCGCGCGGCGGATGCGTGCCGACCTCGCGCTGCTCTCGCCGCTGTTCCCGACCGCAAGCCATCCCGCCGCGCGGCCCCTCGGGACGGTGCGATTCGCCGGACTTGCGCGCCGCGCCGGGGTGCCGGTCGCGGCGCTCGGCGGGATCACGGCCGCGCGGGTCGCCGCGGTGGCGCGCGCGGGTGCGGTCGCGGCGGCGGCGGTGGGCGCGCTGGCGCCGCCCCCCTCATCCTGACCTTCTCCCCCTGGCGGGGGAGAAGGGACGCGGCGTCGCCAGCGGGTTCCCTCTCCCGCTTGCGGGAGAGGGGCAGGGTGAGGGTCCCGCCGCCACCTGTTGCAACCCTGCCACGGTGTGCCCTGAAACGCACGATTGTCCCTCCGCGCCCCGTGGACACCCTCGCGATGGCTTGAGCATAGTCTTGCCCAGGCTCGGTGATCCGCCTTGGGGTTGTGACGCGCACGCGTCGGCCCGGGGGCTCGGGGAGGGGGCCACGAACGGCGTCGGGTCGTCCGGCGCGTGTCAACTGAGGAGAGGGATATAGGATGCGCAAGATCCTCCTCGCCACGGCGGCCGGGTTTGCCGCGCTCGTGGCGGATGGTGCGACCCCCGCGCGCGCGCAGTCGGCAGCCGAGGTTTCGGGGCAGACGCCGCAGCCGGGTCTCACCGGCTACGTTCAGGGCCGGTTCCGGTTCTACGGCGCGATCATCAGCCAGGATGGCCGTACCGCGGATAACGGCACCAAGCTGACCAACTACGACTTCAACACGCTCGGCCGCATCTGGGTCGGCGCGGACGGCGTGGCGGCGAACGGGCTGCGCTACGGCGCCCGCCTCGAGATCCGCCTCCCCGGCTCCGGCGCCAGCACCGACGCGCGCGGCAACCTGTTCTTCCGCCGCGTGACCGGCTACCTCGGCACGCCGACCCTCGGCCAGCTCCGCTTCGGCACGGGCACGGTAATGGCGGTCGAGCAGATGCACACCGGCCACATCCTCGGCGGCATCGCGACCGGCACGCTCGACGGCGATTTCCCCGGGTTCCTGTACTCGGGCGGCGGCGGCTTCACCGCTTCCAGCTTCTGGTACTCGTCCTCGGTCGTGAACAGCCCGACGGCGATCGGCTACTACACGCCGCAGTTCTTCGGCTTCGACGCCGGCATCAGCTTCGCGCCGAACGACCAGTCGTTCCTCGGCAACTGCGGCGGCGCTCTGGCGGACTGCGACCGCATCGCCACCGTGGCCACCGGCAACGCCAACCGCCTGCGCAACATCATCGATGCGATGCTGCGCTACCGCGGCACCTTCGGTCCGGTCGGCATCACGGCCTCGGGTGGCCTGCGGACTGCGACCACCACCAGCGCGGTCGGCACGGCGGTCGCCCACAAGGACCCGACCGTCGGCATCGTCGGCACGCAGATCACCTTCGCCGGGCTGACCGTCGGTGGTCTGGCCACCTTCGGCAACTCGAACCGCGGCTTCGCGGCGCTGCCGAGCGCGGGCAGCACCAAGAAGATGTTCGGCTGGCAGCTCGGTGCGCGCTACACGATCGGCGCGCTGACGGTCGGTGCGGCGTATCATCAGCTCCGCTCCGAGGGCAGCACGGCCGGCGCGCTGCAGAACGTCCCGCTGCGCGAGCGGGCCTTCACGGTCGGCGGCACCTACACCTTGGCGCCGGGCCTCGCGCTGTTCGCCGAGTACATCCACAGCCGCGTGCGCGAGTCGGGTCGTGACTTCGACTCCAACAAGGCGGGCGTCCAGGACAAGTTCACCGCTCAGGGCGTCCTGCTGGGCGTCGGCGTGCAGTGGTGACAACCTGACGGCCCTCGGGCCATATGGATGACGTGACTGTCGGGGCGGCGGGGCAACCTGCCGCCCCTTCTTCTTGCGGGGCCGCCACCACGCCCCGCGCTTGCCTGTTGACGTGGCGCCGCGGCGGGCCCATGCCTGAACCAGGACATCCGGGGACCGACGCCATGATCCGTTTCGCGCTGCCGGCCGCGCTGCTGCTCGCCCTCGCCGCCTGCGGCCAGGGCCGTTATGTGGAGCAGGACGAGTACAACGACCCGCGCAATCGTGGCGGCGAGCGCGGCAGCATCCTCGGCCAGGGCGGTCTGATTCTGTTCGGCAGCTCGACCGCCCGGTCCGGCACGGGCGAGGCCGGCGCGCTCGGCGTGAACGCGTTCCTCTGGCGTGGCACGCTCGACACGCTCGCCTTCATGCCGCTGGTCTCGGCCGACCCGTTCGGCGGGGTGATCATCACCGACTGGTACGCACCGCCCGAGGCGCCGGACGAGCGCTTCAAGGTCACCGCCTACATCCTCGGCCGCCAGCTCCGCGCGGACGGCGTGCGGATCTCCGTGTTCCGCCAGGTGAACAGCCGCGGCCAATGGGTCGACGTGCCGGTGACCGCGGACATGGGAACGGCGCTGGAGGACCGCGTGCTGGCCCGCGCGCGCGAGCTGCGCGTCCAGTCGGTGCAGACGGCGGGGCGCTAGCGCCCTCACCCTGACCCTCTCCCGCACGCGGGAGAGGGGACGCAGCGTCGCCACCCGGTTCCCTCTCCCACACCAGTGGGAGAGGGAACCGGGTGAGGGCCGTCTCGCACCCGCCCCTCGCCAAGCGCGCGCGCACCGCCTAAACCTGCGCCCCGAGACGACCGCGCGACACACGATGGACCAGATCACCGACACCGCACGCTACGACCCGGCCGAGGCCGAGCCGCGCTGGCAGGCCGCCTGGGACACCGCCGGCTGCTTCGCGGTCGCCGATGTGCCGGACGGCACACGGCCCAAGTACTACGTGCTTGAGATGTTCCCCTACCCTTCGGGGCGCATCCACATGGGGCACGTGCGCAACTACACCCTCGGCGACGTGGTCGCGCGCTACAAGCGCGCGCGGGGCTGCGCGGTGATGCACCCGATGGGCTGGGACGCGTTCGGCCTGCCGGCCGAGAACGCCGCGCGCGAACGCGGCATCCACCCGGCGCAATGGACCTGGGACAACATCGCCACCATGCGGGGCGAGCTCAAGCGCATGGGGCTCAGCCTCGAATGGTCGCGCGAGTTCGCCACCTGCGATCCGGCCTATTACGGCCATCAGCAGGCGCTGTTCCTCGACTTCCTCGCCGCCGGCCTGGTCGAGCGCAAGGAGGCCTTCGTCAACTGGGACCCGGTCGATCAGACCGTGCTGGCGAACGAGCAGGTGATCGACGGCCGCGGCTGGCGCTCCGGCGCGGTGGTGGAACGGCGGAAGCTCAGCCAGTGGTTCCTCAGCATCACGAGCTACGCCGAGGACCTGCTTGCCGCGCTGGACACGCTCGACCGCTGGCCCGAGCGCGTGCGCTCCATGCAGCGCAACTGGCTCGGCCGCAGCGAGGGCGCGCGCGTCCGCTTTGCGCTCGAACCGGCGATCGACGGCCATGCCGGCGTCGAGGTCTTCACCACCCGGCCCGATACGCTCTTCGGCATGAGCTTCCTCGCCTTGAGCCCCGACCATCCGCTCACCGCCGCGATCGCCGCGCGCGACCCCGCCGCGGCTGGCTTCGTCGAGGACTGTCGCACGCTCGGCACCACCGAGGCGGCGCTGGAGACCGCCGAGAAGCGCGGCCATGACACCGGCCTTGCCGTGCGGCATCCGTTCAACGGCCGCACCTACCCGGTCTGGATCGCCAATTTCGTGCTGATGGAGTACGGCACCGGCGCGATCTTCGGCTGCCCGGCGCACGACCAGCGCGACCTCGACTTCGCGCGCACATACGGCCTCTCCGTCACGCCGGTCGTGCTGCCGAAAGGGATGGACGCCGGGCAGTTCGCGATCGCCGAGACCGCCTTCACCGAGGACGGCACGCTGATCAACTCGGGCTTCCTCGACGGGCTCGAGGTGCCGGCAGCGAAGCGGCGGATCATCGAGGAGCTGGAACGGACCGGCCAGGGAACGGGCGTGGTGCAGTGGCGGCTGCGCGACTGGGGTGTCTCGCGCCAGCGCTACTGGGGCTGCCCGATCCCGGTCATCCACTGCGATGCGTGCGGAATCGTGCCGGTGCCGAAGGACCAGTTGCCGGTGCAGCTGCCGGACGACGTCGATCTCGCGCGTCCCGGCAATCCGCTCGATCACCACCCGACATGGAAGCACGTGTCCTGCCCGCGCTGCGGCAACCCCGCGCGGCGCGAGACCGACACGATGGACACCTTCGTCGACTCGTCGTGGTACTTCGCGCGCTTCACCGCTCCGCACTGCGCGACGCCGACGCACCGCGCCGCCGCGGATGCCTGGCTGCCGGTCGACCAGTATATCGGCGGCATCGAGCACGCGATCCTGCACCTGCTCTACTCCCGCTTCTTCGCCCGCGCGATGCGCGACACGGGGCATCTCGGCCTCGCCTCGGGCGAGCCCTTCGCCGGGCTGTTCACCCAGGGGATGGTGAAGCACGAGACCTACCGGGATGCGCAGGGCCGCTGGCTCTACCCGACCGAGGTCGAACAGCGCCCCGACGGCACGGCGGTGCAAGTCGGGACCGGAGCGCCCGTGACCGTCGGCAGCGTCGAGGCGATGAGCAAGTCGAAGCGCAATACCGTCGATCCGGGCGCGATCATCGACCGCTACGGTGCCGACACGGCGCGCTGGTTCATCCTCTCCGACAACCCGCCCGAGCGCGACATGGAGTGGACCGAGGCCGGCGTGGCCGGCGCGTACCGGTTCACCCAGCGCGTCTGGCGGCTCGTGCAGGGTGCCGCGCCGTCGCTGCCGCCGCACGGCGCACCGTCGCCCGCGTCGCGCTCGCCCGCGTCACGCGACCTGCGTCGGGCGACGCACCGGACCATCGCCGCGGTCACCCAGGCGCTGGAGACCTTCGCCTTCAACGTCGCGGTTGCGCGGCTCTACGAGTTCGCCAATGCGATCGCCGATGCCAAGGGCGAGGACGACGACCTCGCCTGGGCGAGACGTGAGGCGCTCGAGGCGCTGGTGCGGCTGTTCGCGCCGGCGATGCCGCATCTCGCCGAGGAGTGCTGGTCGATCCTGGCGCCCGGACAGGGGCTG
Source organism: Elioraea sp. (assembly GCF_051860475.1). NCBI lineage: Bacteria > Pseudomonadati > Pseudomonadota > Alphaproteobacteria > Acetobacterales > Elioraeaceae > Elioraea > Elioraea sp. The sequence goes on from NZ_JBHYDW010000016.1 coordinate 26,923, forward strand.
GTCGCGACCCTGCCCTGGCTCGATCATGACCCGGCGCTGGCCGTTGCCGACACGGTCACTATCGCCGTGCAGGTGATGGGCAAGCTGCGCGGCACGGTCGAGGTGCCGGTCGGCGCCGATGCCGCCGCCGTGCTCGCCGCCGCCGAGGCCGAGGAGAACGTCGCCCGCGCGATCGCCGGGCGGACGATCCGGAAACGCATCCATGTCCCGGGCAAGATCGTCAACTTCGTGCTCTAGGCGCACGGCCCTTCTCGCCGCCGCCGCTGTGCTGGCCGGCTGCGGGTTCCGGCCGATCTATGCCGACCGTCCGGCCGAACCGGGGGCACGCGGCGGGGTCGCGGCCGATCTCGCGGCGACGCAGGTGGCACTGATCCCGGACCGCGCCGGCCAGCTCCTGCGCGATGCGCTGAACGCGCGGCTGCGCAACGGCTCCGGCACACCGGCGCGCCACGAGCTGCGCGTGGGCGTCAGCATCACCCGCCAGGCCGTCGGCGTCCGGCGGGACGAGACCGCCTCGCGCACCCGGCTTGCGGCGACCGCGAACTATACGCTGACGCCGCTGCCGTCCGGCGGTCCGCTCGCCGCCGGCCGGTCGTTCGCCGCGGACGCGTTCAACATCGCACCCGACCAGTTCTTTGCCGCCCAGCTCTCGGGCGAAGCGGCCGAGCAGCGCCTCGCCGAGCGGCTCGCCGACGACATCGTCGCCCAGCTCGCCGCGTTTTATGCGCGCCGCGCCGAACCGCGATCGTGAAGGTCGAGGGCGCCCGGATCGCAGCCTTCCTGCGCAACCCGGGCACTGCGCGGGGCGTATTGCTGCACGGCGAGGACGAGGGGCTGCGGCGCGAGCGCGCCGAGGCGCTGGTGGTTGCGGCCGCCGGCGCGCGCGACGATCCGTTCCGGGTCAGCGTCGTTCCGCGCGAGGCTGCCTCCGCAGATCCCGGCCGGCTGGCCGGCGAAATGGCGGCGATCAGCATGATGGGCGGCCGGCGCGCCGTCTGGCTGCGCGACGCGACCAACACGCTTGCCACCGCGGTCGAGGCCGCGCTCGCCGTGCCGGGCGATTCGCTGCTCGTGGTCGAGGCAGGATCGCTGCGGCCGACCGACCGACTGCGCGCGCTGTTCGAGCGCCGGCCGGATGCAGCCGCGATCGGCTGCTGGCCCGAGACCGGCGCGGATCTCCGCGCCTCGATCGCGGCCACGCTGAAGGAGCTCGGGGTCGCGGCCGATCCGGATGCGCTCGCTTGGCTCGCCGATCATCTCGGTGCCGATCGCGGCATCACCCGCCGCGAGATCGAGAAGCTCGCCCTCTCGGTGGGCCCCGGCGGGCGGGTCGATGTTGCCGCCTGCGAGGCTGTGGTGGGCGACCATGCCGCACTCGATCTTGACGCTGCCCTGTTCGCCGCCATGGCGGGCGATCTCGCGCGTGCCGACCGTGCGCTCAGGCTCGCGATGGCCGAGGGGGCCAATCCGGTGACGATCGTGCGCACGGCGCTGCGTCACCTGCAGCGGCTGTCGCTCGCGCTCGCCGAGGAGCTCCACCGCCTGAGTCCGAAGGAGGCCGCGCGGCGGGCGCGCCCGGCCGTGTTCTTTCGCCACGAGCAGGACTTCGCGCGCGCGCTCGCTGCCTGGACCGCGCCGCGCGTCGCGGTGCTGTCGGACCGCCTGCTTGCCGCCGAGGCCTCGTGCAAGACCACCGGCGCGCCGGATGCGCTGATCGCGGCGCGCGCCGTGCACGAGATCGCCCGCGCCGCCTCGCGCCGCGGCTGATCGAGGCGCGACGTTCGCTCGATGCGGCGCTATCCCGCCACCGTCTGCTCCGCGCCTGCCGCCAGCGCCGTGCACGCCGCCTCCGCTGCCGGCCCGAGCACGCCGACCGGCTCACGCGCGCCGTCGAGGTCGCCGGCGCCCGCGGCCTGTTCGATCCGCGCCGCCACCTCCGCCAGCGCGGCGAGCCCATAGTTCGCCGCCCCGCCGCGCAGCGCATGCGCCTCGCGCCGCAGCACGGCCGCATCGCCCCGTTCGGCCGCGCCGGCAATCGCGGCCGCGCGCGCGCGCACGTCCTCCACGCAGGTGCGGATCAGCGCAGCGAGCGTGTCGGAGGTCAGCCCGCGGCCGAGCCGGGCGAGGTGCTCCGCGTCGAGCACCGGCGCCGGGCCGCGCGCCGTGCGCGCCGGCGGACCGGGCCGGCCGGCTGGCAGCGCACTGTCGTCCGCACCGAGATGGCGGAGCAGCGTCTCGGCGAGCATCCGCCCGGTCACGGGTTTCGCGAGCACGCCATTCATGCCCGCCTCCAGGAACCGCTCGCGATCACCCGCCATCACGTTCGCGGTCAGCGCGACGATCGGCACCGTCCCCGCAGGAGGGTCGAGCCGACGGATCGCCGCGGTTGCCGCCATGCCATCCATCTCGGGCATGAACATGTCCATGAAGACGATGTCGTAGGGTCGCGCCTCGACCGCCTCCACGGCCTCGATGCCGTTCGCGACGACATCGACATGGTGCCCGTCCTTGCGCAGCCAGGTCGCGGCCACGAGCTGGTTTGCCGGGCTGTCCTCTGCCAGCAGCACGCGCGCGCGCCTGGGGCGGCGCGCCGGCTGCACGGGCTCGACGGCCGCCTCGGGGATGCGCTCGGCCGGGGCAAGCGGCAGGGTGAAGCGGAACACCGATCCGCCGCCAGGACGATCCTCCAAGCCGATCGTGCCGCCGAGCAGCTCGACCAGCCGGCGGCAGATCGCGAGCCCGAGCCCGGTGCCGCCGGTGCGGCGCGCATCCGGGGGCTCGAGCTGGGAGAAGGGCTGAAACAGGCGCGCCCGTTCGCCTTCCGGGATACCCGGGCCGCGATCAGCCACGGCGAAGCGGATCCGCGGGGCGAGCCCGATGCCTGCCGCCGGCGCCTCCTCGGCCGAGACGACGATGTCGCCGCCCTGGCTGAACTTCACCGCGTTGGAGAGCAGGTTGAGCAGGATCTGGCGCAGCCGTCCGGCATCGCCGCGCAGGTATGGCGGGACGCCGACGCCGAGCTCGAGCCGGATCGTCGTGCCATGCGCCTGCGCCGAGGGGCGGAACAGATCCACCGCGCCCGCCATCAGCGGGCCGAGCGCGAAGTCGGTCGTCTCGAGCGCGAGCCGTCCGGCCTCGATCTTCGAGAGATCGAGGATGTCGTTGATGATCGCGAGCAGGTGCTCGGCGCTGTCATGCGCGGTCTCGACGTAACGGCGCTGCTCCTCGTCGAGTCCGGTCTCGGCGAGCAGGCCGAGCGTGCCGATCACCGCGTTCATCGGCGTGCGGATCTCATGGCTGACCACGGCGACGAAGCTCGACTTGGCGGCCGAGGCCGCCTCGGCCATCTCGCGCGCGCGCCGCATCTGCTCCTCGGCGCGCCGTCGCGGCGTGACGTCGGTGTAGATCGTGACGAACCCGCCGCCCGGCAGGCCGGTGCGCTTGAACTCGATCACCCGGCCGTCGGGACGGGTGCGCTCGTAGACGCCGAAACGGCCCGAGCGCACGACGTCGAGGCGGCGGCGCACCTCGGTCTCGACGTCGACCGAGCCGAACTCGCCCCGACCGGCCTGCGCACGGATGATGCCCTCGTAGGGCGCGCCCTCGTACAGCACGTCCTGCGGCAGGCCGAGCAGGTCCTCGAGGCGGTCGTTCCAGGTCACCAGGCGGTAATTGGCGTCGAACACGGTCACGCCGTCGGAGAGGTTGGCGAGCGTGGTCTCGAGCAGGGCGGATTTCTCGTCGGCCTGGCGCTTGGCGCGCACGATCGCCCGGTTCGCTGCCTCGAGCTCGACCCGGTCGGCATCGAGTTCGGCCTCGCGCCGCTGACGCCGCCGGGCCTCGATCGCGAGTGCGGCGATCAGCGCGGCGAGCGCCAGCGTGACCGCGCCCGCGCCCAGCAGGGCCCGCCGCGCGTGTGCCGACGGGGTCTGGTCCATCGTTGCGCTGGCGACTGCGATCAGCGCCGCCGCTGGCAGATCGGGCAGATGGCGGAACGCGATCAGGCCGGCCCCGTCCTCGGCGCCCTCGGCCGGGGAGACGGTGCCCGACGCGCTGCTGCGCAGCGCGGCCGCCAGGGCCGGGTCGCGCAGCATTTCGCCGGGCGCGGGCATCCAGGCACCGCTCCGCGCCAGCACCACCGCGTCGGTGCGCACCAGCGCCGCGGTCGCGTCCGGGCCGATGGCGGCGAGCCAGTCGCCGCGTGCGAGCAGCTCCGGGTCGAGGAAGGCGACCACCACCCCGCCGAATCCGCCGCCGGGGCGGGTGATCCGTCGCGACAGCGTCAGCGCGCTCTGGCCGGAGAGCGGCTCCGCGGTCGGCCTGCCGATGATCGGCCGGGCCGGATCGAAGGCGAGGTTGCCCTGCACGTAGTCGCGGTCATCGGCCATCACGAAGCCACGCAGCGGCCCGAGCGTGCTCGTGACCACCCGGCCTTCGGGATCGATGACGGCGACCGAGCGCAGCGACGGATCGATCGCGCCGAGCCGCACGGCCAACCCGGTCAGCGCGATCGCCTCGGCGTGCCCGTTCGCCTCGCGCACCAGTCCGACCAGCACCGTGTCGACGGCGGCGAGCACGCGCCGCAGATGCCCCTCGAGCGCGAGCGCCGCGCTCGCCGCGCGCTCGCCGGACTCGGCGACGAACCGCGCGCGATCCCGGCCGAGCTGGCCGATCACGACGGTCCAGAGGACGACGGCGGCGAGAATGCCGGCCAGCGGAATCCCGAAGCGGCGGTCGAGGCGCATCATGCCGCCGCTGCGTGTCCCCGCCCCGCCGGCGGAGGCGGCACGACGTGTCGGAGGGGAATCGCGTTCACGGCATGGGCCGTCCGGTGCCTGCGGCGCAGCGACGCGGGCCCACCTGCGCCCGCCTGCGCCACTGTGCCCGCCGCCGGGGCGCCCCGCAACCGGCGCGTGCGGGCCGCTGTCTTGCCCCTGTGGGTCGGGCTCACTATGGTCCGGCCGCCCGCGCCGGCCCCTCCGGCGCCGTTCCGTCGCGTCCCCGCTGCCGAGGAAGAGCCGATGCCCAAGATCAAGGTGAAGAACCCCGTCGTCGAGATGGACGGGGACGAGATGACGCGGATCATCTGGGGCTTCATCAAGGACAAGCTGATCCTTCCGTATCTCGACATCGACCTCAAGTACTTCGACCTCGGCATCCAGAAGCGCGACGAGACCAACGACCAGATCACGGTTGAGGCGGCGAATGCGACCAGACAGCACGGCGTCGCCGTCAAGTGCGCCACCATCACGCCCGACGAGGCGCGGGTGGCCGAGTTCGGGCTGAAGAAGATGTGGCGCAGCCCGAACGGCACGATCCGCAACATCCTCGACGGCACGATCTTCCGCGAGCCGATCATCTGCCGCAACGTGCCGCGCCTGGTGCCGCACTGGGACCAGCCGATCGTGGTCGGCCGCCACGCCTACGGCGACATCTACCGCGCCGCCGAGTTCAAGATCCCCGGGCCCGGCACCGTCACGATCACCTGGACGCCGCATGACGGCACGCCGGGCCTCGCGCTCGAGGTGATGGACATGAAGGGGCCGGGGGTCGCGCTCGGCATGCACAACACGCGCGCCTCGATCGAGGGCTTCGCGCGCGCCTGCTTCAACTACGGCCTGATCCGCAACTTCCCGGTCTATCTCTCGACCAAGAACACGATCCTGAAGGCCTATGACGGCATGTTCAAGGACGTGTTCGAGGAGATCTTCACCGCCGAGTTCAAGGCGGAGTTCGATCGTCGCGGGCTTACCTACGAGCACCGGCTGATCGACGACATGGTCGCCTGCATGCTGAAATGGCGCGGCGGCTACGTGTGGGCCTGCAAGAACTACGACGGCGACGTCGAGTCCGACGTGGTGGCGCAGGGCTTCGGCTCGCTCGGGCTGATGACCTCCGTGCTGCTGACCCCCGACGGCAAGTGCGTCGAGGCCGAGGCGGCGCACGGCACGGTGACGCGCCACTACCGCGACCACCAGGCCGGCAAGGAGACCTCGACCAACCCGATCGCCTCGATTTTCGCCTGGACGCGCGGGCTCGCCTATCGCGGCAAGTTCGACGACACGCCCGAGGTGGTGACGTTCGCCGAGACGCTGGAGCGGGTCTGCGTCGCGACCGTGGAGTCCGGGCACATGACCAAGGACCTCGCGGTGCTGATCGGCAAGGATCAGCGCTGGCTGAACACCCAGGCGTTTCTCGACACGATCGACGCCAACCTGAAGGCGGCGATGGCGGGCTGATCAGCCACGCCCGCCGGCGAGGCGTTCGGCCATCGGGCTCGCGCGCAGCCGCGCCATCGCGACGCAGCCAAGCGCGGGACCAACGGCCAGCACAGCGAAGGCCCCGCCGCTCCAGCCGAGCCGCGCCACCAGCCACGGCATCGCCTGGATGGTGACGAGGGTCAGCGCGAAGCCGAGCGAGGTCTGCGCCGTCAGCATCGTGCCGGCGAGGCCGGGCTCGGCGAGTTCCGTCACACTCGCCGAGAACTGCGCCGAGTCCGCCACGACCGTCACGCCCCAGATGATGCCGAGCGCGACCACCAGCACCGGATGCGCGCCGAAGGCCGGGCCCGCGAGCACGCAGCAGGTCCCGCTGATCGCCATCGCCCAGATCGTCACGCGGGTGCGCCCGACACGGTCGGCAAGCAGCCCCGCGCCGATGCACCCCAGCGCGCCGGAGCCCATCACCGCGAAAGTCGCGAAGGCCGCGGCCGGGCCCGCGCCGGCGTCAGGCGTGCCATGCCAGGCGGCGAAGCTCGCGCTCAGATAGGGGCCGATCCAGGCCCACATGGCGTAGAGCTCCCACATGTGGCCGAGATAGCCGAGCGTCGCGAGCCGTGTGCCGCGGTTGCGGAACAGCCGGAACGCGTGGCTGGGGCGGAACGGCGGCGCCGGCGCGTGGCGCGGCCCGAGCCGCACCGCGAGGATCAGCCCGGCCGCGGCGACTGCCGCCGCCGAGGCCGCGGCCACCGTGACGCGCCAGTCGAGTCCGCCCAGCGCGTTGGCGAGATGCGGCCCGGCCGAGCCGAGCGTCACGCCCCCGACCAGCAATCCGACCAGCAGCCCGGTATCGTTGCGGTCGGCCCAGCCGGCGGCGAGCTTCATGCCCGGGGGATAGACGCAGGCAAGCGTCGCTCCCGTGAGCGCGCGCGCCGCGACCACGCTCCAGTGGCCGACCGGCAGCGTGAGGATCAGCGCGTTCACCGCTGCGCCGAGCAGGGCGGCGGCGGCGATCAGGCGCCGCGGATCAAGCCGGTCGGGTAGGCCGAGCCCGGCGCTCGCGAGTGTGCCGGCGACGAAGCCCGCCTGCACCGCGCTGGTCAGCCAGGCGAGGAAGCCGGCCGGCAGTTCGGCCTCGCGCGCCATCGCCGGACCGGCAGCCGTGCCGGAGAACCACAGCGCGAGCGCCAGCACCTGGGCGGCGACGATCAGCACGACGATGAGGGGCTTGCCCGGCGGCATGGCTCGCTCAACGGCTGGAACGATCCGGCGCTTGCACGGATCGGCGGGAAGGCGCTTCCCTGGCGCGCGACGCGGTCCCGGCGGGATGCGTCACACTGGAGAGGCAGCATGGCCCAGTCTTTCGAGCGGCAGGAGGGGGTCCCGGCAGCGGATGCACCCTCGCGCGCGGTCATCCCGCGCCGCCTCAGCGCGGAGATCGACGGCGACTTCGTCGTGTTCCTGATCGGCATGCGCATCAACCGGCCGTGGAAGCTGCACAGGTGGCTGCCGGTGTTCCTGGCGATGCCGCGGATGCTGAAGGAGCTGCAGGCGCGGCCTGAGCTTGGGCTGCTCGGCGTGCGCTATCTCGGCCGGCTGAGCTTCGTGCAGTACTGGCGGTCGTTCGAGCAGCTTGAGGCCTATGCGAGGGCGCCCG
>NZ_JBHYDW010000016.1:34807-35444 GCF_051860475.1 Elioraea sp.
GGTTGGGGTGGGGGGGGGGCTCTTTGGGGGCGGTCTGTGTTTCGTGTTGTCGTGGCGTTGTTTGGAGCTGTTTGTGGCCTTGGGGCGGCCGCCCGCCCACGCGCACTGGCCGGCCTGGGTCGCGTTCAATCGCGCCATGAAGGACAGAAGCGGCGATGTCGGCATCTGGCACGAGACCTACCTCGTCTCCGCTGGGCGCTACGAGGCGGTGTACAGCGGGGTGCCGCGTCAGGGCCTGGGCGCGGCAGGGCGGATCGTCGATGCGGCCGGGAAGCGTGAAACCGCGCGTGGCCGCGTCGCTGCTCCGCTGGACCGTCCGTGATGCCTGGACCGCTCGGCGTGCTCGACCTCGCCGCGCTCGCGGTCTTCCTCTGCTGCTGGTTCGGCTACGCCATCATCGTCGACCGCGTGCCGCGCATCCGTGCGCGGAGCGTGATCGCGGCGATGGACGAGTACCGCAGGCGCTGGATGCGCGCGATGGTGGGGCGCGAGAACCGTGTGTTCGATTCGATGGCGATCGGCCACCTGATGTCCTCGGGCACCTTCCTGGCCACCACCGCGATCTTCATTCTCGGCGGCCTGGTCGCGCTGCTTGGGGCCTATGAAACGGGCCGCCACATCGTCTCCGCGCTTCCCT
>NZ_JBHYDW010000016.1:35454-54448 GCF_051860475.1 Elioraea sp.
CCTTCGCCGCGCCGACCACGCAGGTGTTGTGGGAGATCAAGATCGGTCTGCTGCTGCTGATCTTCGTCTCGGCATTCTTCGAGCTGACCTGGAGCCTGCGCCAGTTCAACTACTGCCTGATCATCGTCGGCGGAATCGGCCCGACCGCCGACGCGGCCGCCTTCGCCCAGGCCGAGATCGCCGCGCGCGTCGCCAACCGGGCGGCGCGGCATTTCAACACCGGCCTGCGCGCGTACTATTTCGGGCTCGCGGCGATCACCTGGCTGGTCCACCCGCTTGCGCTGATCCTCGCCAGCCTGCTGGTGCTGGCCGAGCTGCACCGGCGCGAGTTCCGCTCGGTCGCGCGCGAGGCGCTGCAGGCGACGGGGCGCTGAGTCTCCCGGCCGGGCGGCCAGCGATCAGTCGCCGTCCGCACCGCTGCCGGCGAGATCCCCGCGCGTGTCGATGTGGACGAAGTTGCTGCTCTTGCTCGGATAGGCCTTGATGTAGCCGCGGAACGTGAACCAGACGCCGAGCGCGCCGAGGCTGAAGGTGCGCGGCAGTTCGCCGAACGGGATGTTCCCGGCCTTGACCCTTTCGGCCTTCCGCTGGAAGGCGAGCGGGCAGTAGAACCACTTGGCGTTCTGCCAGCCCGTCAGCAGGGTCGCGACCGACTCGACGGAGTGTCCCGGCGTCTGGATGTCCAGCGCCGTGTACGCTTGGTGCTGGCTGAGCTTGGCCCGCCCGGCATTGCCGTTGTTGTTGTGGGCCTCGGTGCGATAGGCGCTGATGATCTTGACCGAGCTTCCGAGTTCCTCGCGCAGCGCGTCGACGATCGTGATGGTGGGCGCGATGTTGTGCCAGAGCCTCAGCGGCGGCGGGCCGTTGCCCTCGCGGTAGCGGCCGACCAGAAGCTCGCCCGAATTGAAGTACTTGAGGTTCAGCGAGGCGACGAACTCGTCGAACAGGGTGCGGCTGAACGACATGGATCAGGTCTCCTCCCGACGGAGCTGCCCGTGCGGGGCAGCATAGCGGAAGCCGGAGCGAGGCGGCGTGACGGCCCTCATACCGGCCCGCCCGGGGCCAACCCCGTGGCGATCGGGAGTCACGGCCGTGTCCCGGCATCGCCCGTCCCTCGCGCAGCGGTTGCGAGGACGTCCCGCTGCTGTCCGCGCGGGGATGCGGTGACCGTTCCGCTTGACCTGGAAGGGCGCGGACGGCAAGGCTCACGCACTGGACCCGCAGGGCGCGGGAAACGACTGCAAAGGGAGGATGCGCATGATCAGGATCAGCCGCCGTGCGGCGCTGCTGGGTACGGCCGCAGGAGCCGCCGGGCTCGCCCGGCCGGCGATCGCCCAGCGCGCGGTCGACTTCAGCGGCCGGACCATCGAGTGGGTCATCCCGTTCGCCGAGGGCGGCGGGTCCGACGTCTGGGCGCGGTTCTTCGCCCCCTATCTCGCCAAGTACCTGCCGGGCCGGCCGAACGTGATCATCCGGAACGTACCGGGCGGCGGGTCGATCACCGGCACCAACGAGTTCTATTTGCGTGCACGCAACGATGGCTCGACCTTCATCGGCACCTCGGGCTCGACCCAGTTCCCGTTCCTGCTGGGCGACGCGCGTGTACGTTACGACTACGCGCAGATGCCCCCCGTGCTCGTCTCGCCCACCGGCGGTGTGGCCTATCTGCCGGCGCGGTTCGGCGTCAAGAACGCGAGCGAGCTCGGCAAGCTGAAGGACCAGGAGCTGGTCTACGGCAGCCAGGGAGCGACGTCGCTCGATCTCGTGCCCATGCTCGCATTCAAGGTGATGGGGCTGAACGTGCGCTTCGTGTTCGGCATGCGCGGGCGCGGCGAGGGGAGGCTCGCCTTCGAGCGGGGCGAGGCGACGATCGACTACCAGACCTCGGCCGCCTACCTGACCCAGGTGACGCCGCTGGTGCAGGCCGGTACCGCCGTGCCGATGTTCTCCTGGGGCGTGCTCGACGCGAACGGCCAGGTCGCGCGCGACCCGACCTTCCCCGACCTGCCGCACTTCGTCGAGGCGTACGAGATGATGCACGGCAGGAAGCCGTCGGGGGTCGAGTTCGACGCCTATCTCGCCTTCTTCGGCTCAGGCTTCGCGGCGCAGAAGCCGGCGATGCTGCCACGCGGCACATCGCGCGAGATCGTCGCCGCCTATCGCAAGGCGTTCGCCGACGCGGTCGCCGATGCCGATCTGCAGACCAGGAAGGGCGACGTGCTCGGCGAGTACGAGCAGGCCGTCGGCGATCAGGTGGAGGGGTTGTACAAGGTTGCGACGACGATCGCGCCCGAGGCGCGCGCCTGGGTGCGGGAGTTCCTCTCGAGCAACTACAACGTCCGCTTCGGCTGACGCGACCCGGGCCGCCTGCGCGGCGGCCCGCCTTTCCGATCGGGCACGTCCGGAGAGCAAGTCCCCATGACCGCGGCGATGCTCGATGCACTGGCGGGGCTGCTGACGCTGCAGCACGGCCTGTTCCTGCTGGTCGGCATCTGCCTCGGCCTGGTGGTCGGAGTGCTGCCGGGGCTGGGCGGCATCGCGGGGCTGTCGCTGCTGCTGCCGTTCATCTACGGCATGGACCAGACCTCCGCGCTTGCGATGATGATCGGGCTGGTCGCGATCATTCCGACCTCCGACACCTTCACCTCGATCCTGATGGGTATTCCCGGCTCCTCGGCGAGCCAGGCGACGGTGCTGGACGGATTCCCGCTGGCGAAGCAGGGCGAGGCAGCGCGCGCGCTGTCGGCAGCGTTCTTCGCCTCGCTGATCGGCGGCCTGTTCGGCGCGGCGATCCTCACCTTCTTCGTGCTGATCGCGCGGCCGATCCTGCTGCTGTTCAGCTCGGCCGAGCTGTTCATGCTGACGCTGTTCGGGCTCTCCATGGTCGGCGTGCTGTCGGGGTCGAACATGCTGAAGGGGGTGGCCGCGTGCTGCCTGGGCCTTGCCTTCGGCATGATCGGCGCCGCACCCGCCACCGGCGAGTACCGGATGGAGTTCGGCAGCCTCTATCTGATGGACGGGCTGCCGCTGGTGATCGTCGGGCTCGGCCTGTTCGCGCTGCCGGAGCTCGTCGACCTGCTGCGCGGCGGCAGCGCGATCGCCGACCGCGCCCCGCTCGGCCGCGGCTGGATCCGTGGCATTCGCGACACGCTGCAGAACTGGTGGCTCGCGCTGCGCTGCGCGGGGATCGGCGCGCTGATCGGCGCGATCCCGGGCCTCGGCGGCAGCGTGGTGGACTGGATCGCCTACGGCCACGTGGTCCAGACCAGCAAGGATCGCGAGAAGTTCGGCAAGGGCGACATCCGCGGCGTCATCGCTCCCGAGAGCGCGAACAACGCGACCGCCGCCGGTGCGCTGCTGCCGACCCTGCTGTTCGGCATTCCCGGGTCGGGATCGATGGCGATCTTCCTCGCCGCGATGATCCTGCTCGGGCTGCAGCCCGGGCCGGCGATGGCCGATCGCAACCTTGACATCACCTACACGATCATCTGGTCGCTTGCGCTCGCGAACGTGGTCGGCACCGCGCTCTGCATCATGCTGGCGCCCGGCATCGCCCAGCTCACCGCCATCCGCTACGCCCTGATCGCGCCGTTCATGATCATGGCGATCTCGTTCGCCGCGTTCCAGGCGACGCGCAGCCTGAACGACCTGATCTCGCTGCTGGTGATCGGACTGATCGGCGTGTTCCTGCGCCGCTTCGGCTGGTCGCGCCCGGGGTTCCTGATCGGCTTCGTGCTGGCGAGCGGCGCCGAGCGCTACCTCTACCAGGCGGTTCAGTTCGCCGGCTGGTCCTTCCTTTCGCGTCCGATGGTGCTGATCATTCTCGCCCTCACGCTGGTGTCGCTCTGGGCGGGGCTGCGCGCCCGGCCCGGCGGGTCGGTGACGGTCAACACCGAAGGCAGCGCGGCGGAGGCGCGTGCGCGCAACCTCATGCCGCAGATCCTCTTCACGCTCGCGGTGCTCGGCGCATTCGCCTTCGCGTTTCAGCAGGGCATCCAGAACTCGTTCCTTGCCCTGATCATGCCGGTGGGGGTCGCGGTGGTGGGCGGGATCGCGGCACTGCTTGTGCTGGTCGGGCTGCTGCGCGGCACGGACGGCGCTGGAACGGTCAACTTCGACGGCGACGCGAATGCCAAGGATGCGGGACCCTGGCCGTTCCTGCTCTGGTTCGCGGGCTTCGTCGCGCTCGTGTCGGTCGTCGGCTTCTTCGCCGCGCTGTTGCTGTTCTTCGTCGCCTTCCTGCGGCGGGTCGCGGGCTCGTCCTGGACGCAGACCGCTGTTCTCACCGCGGCCGCGGCGGCGTTCATCCTCGTGCTTGCGAACGCGCTGAACCTCGTCTTCCCGGGTGGGCTGCTCCAGGATATGTACGACCTTCCCTGGCCGTTCCGCTGAGGCATCCATGGACGATCTGGTCGCGATCCCCTGCCTGTTCATGCGGGGTGGCACCTCGCGCGGCCCGTATTTCCGGCTCGCTGACCTGCCCGCCGACACCGCCGCGCGCGACCGCGTGCTGCTCGCCGCGATGGGCTCTCCGGATGTGCGTCAGATCGACGGGCTCGGCGGGGCTGATACGCTGACCAGCAAGGTGGCGATGGTCTCGCCGTCGCAGCACCCCGGCGTCGATGTGGACTACCTGTTCGCCCAGGTCTCGGTGGACAAGGCGCTGGTCGATACGAGCCCGTCTTGCGGCAACATGCTCGCGGGTGTGGCGCCGTTCGCGATCGAGCGCAGCATGGTGACGGCCGTGGACGGTGTCACGCGCGTGATGATCTTCAACGTCAACACCGAGAGCCGCATCGAGGCGATCATCCAGACTCCTGGCGGCAAGGTGCGCTACACCGGCGATGTCGCGATCGACGGCGTGCCGGGCACCGCGGCCCCCGTGCGGCTCAACTTCGCCGACATCGTCGGCTCCAAGACCTCGGGCCTGCTGCCGACCGGCAAGGCGCAGGAGCTGATCGACGGCGTGCCGGCCACGCTGATCGACGTCGCGATGCCGATGGTGATCTTCCGCGCGGCGGATTTCGGCAAGACCGGCTACGAGACGCCCAAGGAGCTTGACGCCGACCGCGACTTCTTCGCGCGTCTCGAAGCGCTGCGGCGCGAGGCCGGCCAGCGCATGGGGCTCGGCGACGTGTCGGACAAGGTGATCCCGAAGGCGGCGATCCTGAGCTCGCCGCGACGGGGCGGGGCAGTGACGTCGCGCTACTTCGTCCCGCACAAGACGCACGCCGCGCATGCGGTCACCGGTGCGATCTGCGTCTCCACTTGCGCGATGATGGAGGGCTCGGTCGCCGACGGGATCGCCGTGCGTCCGCCCGGCGACGATCGCCTCGTCGTGGTCGAGCATCCGTCGGGCGTATTCGAGGTGGCACTCGCCACGCGTGGCCAGGGGGCGGCGATGGACGTGATCGGCGGCGGCGTGATCCGCACCGCGCGCAAGATCATGGACGGGCAGGTCTTCGTGCCGGCGAAGGCGTTCTCCGGATAGCCCTCAGAACGGCACGGCAACCCCCGTCTTCTCCGCCTCCGCGCGCAGCGCCGACACGAGTTCCGGCCCGAGCGCGATCCCGTCGCGGAGGGTGTCGCGCATCCGCCGAGCCTCGCGCTCGCCCGGGATCAGGATCTCGTCGACGCCGGCGGCGCGCGGCTGGCGCTTCGTCTCGCGGATCAGGTGGTCCATGCGGGTACGGAACGTCTCGATCGGCATCAGCCGCGCCGGATCGATCGCCAGCAGCAGATGACCCGTGCCCTGCGGCCGGTCGAAATCCTTGTGCGGATTGCCGACCGTCCCGGCGAAGGCCGCGCCCGTCAGCACGCCGCCCAGGATGTCCATCAGGAACGACAGGCTCGCCCCCTTCACGCCGCCGAAGGCGAGCATCGAGCCGCCGGCGAGGAAGGCATCCGGATCGGTGGTCGGTCGGCCCTCGGCGTCAAGCGCGAGCCCCTCGGGGATGCGCTCGCCCCGGCTCTTGGCGACGAAGACGTTGCCGCGCGCCAGCACCGTCATCGCCATGTCGAGCAGGAACGGCTCCTCCTCGCCCGCCGGCACGCCATACGCCATCGGCGAGGTGCCGAAAAACGGCGCCCGCCCGCCCCAGGGCGGCAGGGCGGGCGAGGCGTTGGTCCAGACGATGCCGATCATGCCGACAGCGATCGCCTGCATCGGGTAGCACGCCGCCATGCCGAAATGCGTGGATCGACGCACCGTCGCCATGCCGATGCCGCACTCGCGCGCGATCGCGATCGCCTCGTCCATCGCGCGCGTCGCCACGATCATGCCGAAGCCGTTGCCGCCGTCGATCGCCGCCATCGCCGGCGCGACCCGCTCGACCACGATTGCTGGATTCGGCTCGAACAGGCCGAGCCGCAGCCGCTTCAGATAGGTCGCGACGCGGAACACGCCGTGCGTGGAGACCCCGCGCAGATCGGCCAGCACCAGGCACTCGGCGATGCGCGCTGCCGAGGCTTCCGGCACGCCCTCGGCGGCGAACAGCGCGGCGGTGAAGCGTCGCAGCGTCTCGGCAGGGACACGGATCGGTTCGCTCATGCTTATGCCCTTCCGCGCATGATCCGGCCGAGGTCGCTTGCCTCGTCACGCACGAGATCGAGGATGTCGAAGTGGTGGCGGCCGGGAATCACCAGCACCCCAGGGTCGCCGCCCTGCCGGCGCAGGTGCTGCGCATAGCGGAAGGACTGGTCGATCCAGTGCCACGGCTCGCGCCCGCCGACGACGATCCAGCACGGGCAGAGGAGGCGCGGCGGAATGCGCTCGAAGTCGTGCCGCGCAGCGAGCTCGGGCGTGAGGCGGATCTCGGCGTTCACGCTGGTGCCGATGGCCGGTGCGGGATCGAAGATGCCGCTGACCATCACCGCGCGGCTGACGATGTCGGCGGGCAGGTCGCGCGCCGCCCAATCCGCGGCGAGCGCGGCGGCGGTCAGATGCGCACCCGCCGAGTGGCCCGACACGGTCAGCCGTGTCGTATCGCCGCCGTGCTGGGCGATGTGGCGATGCGTCCAGGCGATCGCGTCACGCGCCGCCGCGACCACCTCGTCGAGGGCTACCGCGGGGCAGAGCGGGTAGTTGGCGATCACCGCGAGGCTGCCGGACGCGACCAGTGCCTCGGCGACGAAGGCGAAGTTCGCCTTGTCTTGCGCGCGCCAGTAGCCGCCGTGGAAAAACAGATGCACCGGCGCGTTCGCCACGCCGGGCACCGGATAGATGTCAAGCGTGCAGAGCGCACCCTCGGCATAGGCAACGTCGCGCGTGGCGGTGAGGCGCGATGCGGCCGCAGCACTCCATTGCTGATGGCGTGCCTGGCAGTCGGCGAAATCCGTCACCGCAGCGCGTGGATTGTACTGCGCCTCGTGCTCCTCCGGGGAGATGCCGTGCCAGAGTCTGGACGTGTCGGGCATCGCGTGTCCTTCAATGTGGCAGGGTGACGATGGTGTCGAAGAACGGCCGGTAGCCGACCGCGCGCGGCTTGGCGGCATCCTCCGCCGAGTCGGGACG
Source organism: Elioraea sp. (assembly GCF_051860475.1). Classification (NCBI taxonomy): domain Bacteria; kingdom Pseudomonadati; phylum Pseudomonadota; class Alphaproteobacteria; order Acetobacterales; family Elioraeaceae; genus Elioraea; species Elioraea sp. The sequence continues at coordinate 42,968 of NZ_JBHYDW010000016.1, forward strand.
GAAGGTCGGACGCCCGAGCAGATCGGGATCGAGCACCATGCAGCGGACGAACGCGCTGGCCGGGGCGATGTTGCGCCCGACCACCGGCTCCTCGCCGGACTCGAACCAGGTCTCGCCCGCGTCGATGCGGCGGTGCGTCGTGCCGATCTCGGCGAACAGGCGTCCGGCGATCAGGCGCCGGATGCCGGGGCCGGCATGGCCGTGCCGAGGTGTGGCGGCGCCCGGCGGGAAGTCGACGCGGTCCGCGCGCAGCAGCAGCGGCGCATCGGGATCGCGCGGCAGCGTCACGTGCAGCACCGTGCGCAGCGGATCGGGCGCGGCCATGCTGCGCGTCGCCTCAAAGCCCCACACCACACCGTCGCCGGCGAGCGTCGCCGCGCCGGCGATCAGCGCGCAACTGTCCTCGGTCAGCGTCGTCTCGGCCCCGTCATGCGCGATCACCACTCGACCGCTGCGCACATAGAGCGCGCGCGCGGCCGGTGGTAGGGTCGCCCTTTGGCCGGGTGCGAGCACGTCCTCGGTCGCGGCGAAGGCGATCGTCACTGCGTCAGTCTCCCCCAAGCTGCTCACGCAGCGCCCGACCCAGCAGCGTCACGGCGACGGCCGAGGCGAGCAGGAACACGCCCGGCCAGAGCGACAGCCACCAGGCGACCAGGATGAAGTTCTTGCCCTGCTCGAGCGTGGCCCCCCAGTCCGGCGTGGGCGGGGCGACGCCGAGACCGAGGAAGCCGAGTGCCGCCTGGATCTGGAGCGCGAGCGGGAACAGGATGACGTATTGCAGCACGATCAACGGCAGCACGTTCGGCAGCACTTGGCGCAGCAGGATGTGCCACTCCGGGAAGCCGAGCGCGCGCGCGGCCTCGACATAGGTGCGCGCGGCCTCGGACAGCGCGCCCGAGCGCGCGATGCGGAAGAAGGTCGGCAGATACACGACCGCGAGCGCGAGCACGAGATTGCCAGCCCCCTGGCCGAGCACGCCGGTGATGACGACGCCGGCGATGATCGGCGGGAAGGTCAGGATCATGTCGGCGAGACGACCCGCGGCAAGGTCGAACCACCCGCCGGCATAGCCTGCCACCACGCCGAGCCCGCCGCCGATCAGCGCCGAGAGCAGCAGCGAGCCGGCAACCAGCCCCAGCGTGACCCGCGCGCCATGGATGATGCGCGCGAACACGTCACGGCCCACGTCGTCGGTGCCGAACAGGTGCGTCGCCGATGGTGCGAGCAGCGCGCGCGACGGATCGACGTCGTAGGGCGACTGCACCGCGACCAGTCCCGGCGCGACGAGCACCACTGCGAAGGCCGCGAGCAGCCCCAGACTGAGCGCAAGTCCGGGCGTGATGCGCGCGCCGGCGATCGCGGATGCGGCGATCACGGCCGCAGCCTCGGGTCGATCGCGGCATAGAGCAGATCGACCAGCAGGTTGATGCCGATCGCGATCAGCACGACGAACAGCAGCGCGCCCTGCACGACCGGATAGTCGCGACCTTGCAGCCCCGAGAGGATGAGACGCCCGAGGCCCGGCAGCGAGAACAGCGACTCGATCACCACCACTCCGCCGAGGATCTGCACGAGGATCAGCCCCATGAACGTGGTGAGCGGGATGAGCACGTTGCGCAGCGCGTGCTTGAAGTAGATCTCGCGCGGTGTCAGCCCCTTGGCGATCGCCGTGCGGATGTGCTCGCGCCGAAGCTCAGCCACCATCAATCCGCGCACGAACTGGCTGTAGGCAGCAGCCTGGAGGATCGCCAGGCTGATCACCGGCAGCAGCATGATCGCGAGGTTCTCGGCCGGATCGTCGGCGAAGTCGCGCCAGATGAAGGGCGGCGACCAGCCGAGGAACGCCGAGGCGCCGACCAGCAGCATCAGCCCGACCCAGAACACCGGGGCGGACAGTCCGAGCAGGTTGAAAGTCTGGATCGCGGTGTCGAGCCGCGTGCCCTCGCGGATGCCGGCGAGCATCCCCAGCGGCACGCCGATCAGCGTCGAGACCGCAAGCGTGAGCAGCGCGAGCTGCGCCGTGACGCCGAACGCCTCGGCGACCATCGCCGTGACGCGCCGCCCCTGGTACCACGACGTCCCGAGATCGCCGGTGAGCGTGCGCCCGAGCCAGTCCAGGAACTGCGCATGCACCGGCCGGTCGAGGCCGAAGAACGCGCGCAGCGCCTCCTCGGCCGAGCGGTCGGTGCCGGACTGGCCGAGCATCTGCCCGACGATGTCACCCGGCACCGCGCGCATCAGCAGGAACACCGCGAGCGCGGACAGAAGCGCGGCCGCGGCGGCCGAGCCCAGCCGCCGCGCGAGCATCACCGCCATGATGCTGGCGTCAGGACGCGATCCACGCCTTGGCGAGCCCGAAATACCAGCCTGTGCCGTGCTGCTGGTAGTTGCGCAGCCGGGCCGTGTTCACCGTGAGCAGGTCGGCCGAGAACAGCATGATGGTCGGCACCTCCTCGGCAAGCAGCATCTGGAACTCGGTGTAGATGCGCTTGCGCTCGGCCGGGTCGGCGACCTCCTGGCCACGGTCGAGCAGCTCGCTTGCCCGCGCATGGTTCCAGTTGCGGAAATCCGCGCCCTGGGGCGCGGCGCGGAAGTGGCGGTAGTAGAGCAGGCTCGGGTCGGGCGTGGTGCCCCAGTCGTTGAAGGTGAACCCCATCTCGCGGGCGCGGAAGTTGCGGATCCAGACGCCGAGCTCGACGCGCCTGATGTTCGCGCGAATGCCGACGCGGCGGAGCTGCTCGGCGATCGTCAGCGCCGCCGGGTCCATCCAGTCATAACCGATGATCGTCGTCAGATCGATCTCGAACCCGTTCGGATGCCCCGCTTCGGCCAGCAGGCGCTTCGCACGGTCGAGATCGACGGTCTGGTTCGGCAGTTGGTCGAGCGGTACGCCCCAGGTCTCCTGCATGCCCGCCACCATCGTGCCGATTACCGTGCCGTAGCCGGCGATCGAGGCGTCCATCACCGTCTTCTTGTCGATCGAGAGCGCGATCGCGCGTCGCACGCGCGCGTCCTTCAGGGGCCCATAGTTGCAGTCGAGATCGACCGAGCGTTGCCCGAGCGAGGGCCAGCGCTTCACCTCCAGCCCGGCGATGCGCTCAAGCGGTTGGGTGTCCTGCGGGCGCGAGAACACCGCGAGGTCGATCCGCCGCGCCTGCAACGCCACCGCCATCGCAGCGCTGTTCGGCATCACCGCGAAGGTGATCTCGTCGAGATAGGGCTGGCCCGATTGCCAGTAGTCGGCGAAGCGCTCCATCACGATCGCCGAGTTCGGCCGGAAGCTGCGCAGCTTGTAGGGCCCGGTGCCGACCGAAACCTCGTTCATCCGCGTGCCCGAGTTGGGATCGTCGAAGAAGCCCGAGGGAACGACCGCGCCGTACTTGTTGGTCAGTGTCATCGGCAGCGCGGCGTTCGGCCGCGCCAGTCGGAAAACGACGGTGGACGGGTTCGGCGCCTCGATCGAGGCAACCGAGGAGAGGTCGCCCGCGCCGGGCGAGCCGTTGCGCGGATCGCGCATGAAGTCGTAGCTGTACTTCACATCCGCCGAACTCATCGTCGCGCCGGTGTGGAACTTCACCCCCTCGCGCAGCGGGAAGGTCCAGGCGAGGCCGTCGGCCGAGACCTCGGCGCCGCGCGCGAGCAGTGGCCGCGCGACGCCCGACTGATCCTCGAAGAACAGGCCTTGGTACATGAGCACCGAGACGCGGATGCGCGCATCCGCCGCCTGGCGGAATGGATCGAGCGCCGGCGGCTCGACCAGCGAGCCCACCGTCACGCGCCCGCCGCGCCGCGCCTGCGGGTCGGCCGGGCCGTAGAGCAGGTCGTCGTTCGCGCGGGCGATCCGCGGCATCGCCGCCACGGCGAGACCGGCGAGCAGCGCCTCGCGTCGGCCGATCGTAAACCCTGTCATGACGTTCCTCCTTCGTGTGCTCGGTCAGGCCGCGTCGATGGCGGCGACGAACTCGATCTCCACCGGCACGTCGCGCGGCAGTTCCGCCACACCGACGGCCGACCGTGCATGGCGCCCGCGTTCGCCGAAGATCTCGACCAGCAGCGTCGAGGCGGCGTCGATCACCGCGGGTTGGGCGTTGAAGCCGGGGGCCGAGGCGACGAAGCCCACGACCTTGACGATCCGCCGCACGCGGTCGAGCGGGCCGATCGCTTCGGCCAGCACGGCGAGGCCGTTGAGGACGCAATCGCGCGCGCAGTCCTTCGCCAGCGCCTGATCGACCGCGCCGCCGACCTTGCCGGCGGCCCGCAGACCCTCGCCCGCCCAGGGGAGCTGTCCGGACACCCAGGCGAGCCCGCCCTCGACCACCACCGGGACGTAGGCGAAGGCCGGCGCGCGCGGCGGCGGCAGGGCAAGCCCGAGATGGTGCAGTCGTTCGGCGATGCTCATGCGTCCGGGTCCCCGCGTCTCGGCCGCAGCGTCGCGCGATTGGCCGCGCGCCGCAACGGTCCGTCAGAGCGACAGGTCGTCACGGATGCAGGCCTTGGAGTGACCGGGCGCGATCGCGCGCAGCTGGGGCACGGTCTCGGCGCAGGCCGGGAGCGCGAAGGGGCAGCGGGTGCGGAACACGCAGCCCGAGGGCGGATCGGCCGGGCTCGGGATCTCGCCGGCGAGCGGCGGCATGCGGTGCGCGAGCGCGCGTCCCGGCGCGGCCGAGAGCAGGGCGGCGGTGTAGGGGTGGCGTGGCGCGGTGAAGATCGCGCGCACTGGCCCGACCTCCATCACGCGGCCGAGATAGAGCACCATCACCCGGTCCGCCATCGCCTCGACCACCGAGAGGTCGTGTGAGATGAACAGCATCGCGAGGCCGAACTCGGCGCGGAGCTGGCGCAGCAGTGTCAGGATACCGGCCTGCACCGAGACGTCGAGCGCGGAGACCGGCTCGTCGGCGACCAGCAGCTTCGGCTCGACCGCGAGGGCGCGCGCGATCGCAATGCGCTGGCGCTGCCCGCCCGAGAAGCTGCGCGGCAGGCGCGGGTAATCGTCGCCGGACAGCCCGACATGCGCAAGCAGCTCGCGCGCGCGCACTGTGCCGCCGTCGTGACCCGCGAGCCCATGCAGCCGCAGCACCTCGGCGATCGCCTCGCCCACGGGGCGGCGCGGGTTGAGCGAGGCATAGGGGTCCTGGAACACCATCTGCATGCGCCGGCGCAGCGGGCGGAGCGCACCGCGCGACAGCGCCGTGATGTCCTGGCCCTCGAACACGATCCGGCCCGCCGTCGGATCGATCAGGCGCAGCACCAGCCGGCCGAGCGTGGACTTGCCCGAGCCGGATTCGCCGACCAGGCCCAGCACCTCGCCCGGCAGCACCGCGAGATCGACCTCCTCGACCGCGCGGACCGCGCCTCGCCGCGAGAGCCCATGGCGCGGCAGGGGGAAGTGCTTGACGAGCCGCGTGGCCTCGAGCAGCGGCGCGGTCACGCCACCTCCTCGGCGCGGCGGCAGCGCGCGAGGCGGTCGGCGCCGAGCGGGCGCAAGGGGATCGCTGCGTCCCGGCAGGCGGCCTCGACCATCGTGCAGCGATCGGCGAAGCGGCAGCCTGACCCGTGGGCGCCGGGGCGTGGCGGCGCACCGGGGATCGCGCTGATGCGGATCGTGTCGGCGCCGTCCTCGGCGTAGGCACGCGTCGGGCGGCAGGCGAGCAGCGCGCGCGTATAGGGATGCCGGGGTGCGGCCAGCACCGCCGCGGCCGGCCCCGTCTCGACCACCTGGCCGGCGTACATGACGACGACGCGATCGGCGATCTCGCCCACGAGCTCCAGGTCGTGCGTGATGAACATCAGCCCCATGCCGCGGGCCTGCTGGATGTCCTTCAGCAGACGCACGATCTGCGCCTGGATCGTCACGTCGAGCGCGGTGGTCGGCTCGTCGGCGATCAGCAGCCGTGGGTCGCAGGCGATCGCGATCGCGATCATGGCGCGCTGGCGCATCCCGCCCGAGAGCTGGTGCGGATAGGCGCGCAGCCGTGCCTCGGGCTCGGCGATGCCGACGCGGCGGAGCAGGTTCGCCGCTTCGGCGAGCGCCTCCGCCCGGCCGAGCCCGCGATGCCGGCGCAGCACCTCGGCGATCTGCGCGCCGATCGTGAACACGGGGTTCAGGCTGGCGGAGGGGTCCTGGAACACGATCGCGATCTCGCCGCCGCGGATCGCGCGCATCGCTGTCTCGTCGAGGCGCAGCAGATCGACCACGCCGTCGGCGCGCGCGAAGCGCAACGCACCGTCGGTCGCCACCCGGTCGCCGCGGCCGAACAGCCGCAGCACGCTGAGCGCGGTCACCGACTTGCCGGAGCCGCTCTCGCCGACCACGGCCACGGTCTCGCCTGCTGCGACGGACAGGCTGACGCCGTCCAACGCCTGCACGGTGCCGTGGGCGGTGTGGAACGCGACGCGCAGACCCTCGATCGCGAGCAGCGCGCCGGCCATCCCAGGATCAGTCGACGGCGAAGCGCTTCAGCGCCTCGGGGTTGAGGGTCACGCCGAGGCCCGGTCCCGTTGGCACGTGCAGATGGCCGTTCTCGAACCGGAGCGGCTCGACGAACAGCTCGTCGCGCAGTGGGTTGGCGCCGACATCGTACTCGACGAGCGCGGGATAGGGGACGTTCGCGCCATGCGGATAGGTCGGCAGCGAGGCGACCCAGTGCACCGCAGCCGCGAGCCCGACCCCCGTGCCCCAGCAATGCGGCGAGACACGCAGATGCTCTGCGCCAGCGAGGATGCCGACGGTACGCGCGACATCCAGCCCACCGCAGAGCGCGAGGTCGGGCTGCAGGATCGCGGCGAGCCGACCGTCGATCAGGCGGCGGAAGTCGAACAGCGTGTAGAGCGCCTCGCCGGTCGCGACCGGGATCGGCGCACGCCGGGCGAGGTCGGCATAGCCGCTCCAGTCCTGCGGCGCGAGCGGCTCCTCGACCCAGTGCACGTCGGCATCTGCCATGCGTCGCATGCTCTCGAGCGCCGCATCGACGGTGTAGTTGCCGTTCACGTCCACGGTCAGCAGGGCGCGGTCGCCGATGATACTGCGCGCGAGCCGGGCGCGCACGGCATCCTCGTCGGGACGGCGGCCGAGCTTGATCTTGAAGGCCGGGAAACCCGACTCGACGTGCGGCTCAAGCTGGCGCGACAGCGCAGCGAGGTGATCGTCCTGCTCGGTGAAGTAGCCGCCGGAGCAATAGACCGGCACGCGGTCACGCTGGCGTCCGCCGATCAGGTCAGAGACCGGCACGCCGAACAGCTTGCCCATCGCGTCGTGCGCGGCGATGTCGATGCCCGAGAGCGCCGCGATCATCTGGTTCTGCGTGCCGAAATGGTAGTGCTTGGCGAAGATGCCCTGTGCGACCGCACGCACACCGAACACCGACGTATCGATGAAGTAGGGGCGGATCAGGTCGAGATAGGCCCGCGCGACCGTGCTCGGCCCCCAGGCCTCGCCGATTCCCTGCACGCCGGCGTCGGTCTCCAGCAGCACGATGCCGGCGCCGCGCAGGGCTGTGAGGCCGCGCGCCATGCCATAGGCCATGCCTGCACCGAGATGATGCTGCACAGCAACGAGCCTGATATCGGTGATGCGCGCCATGGGCTCCGTCCTGAGCGTGGCCGGGACGCTCGCAGCGGCTCCGAGGAGTGTCAAGGCAGCGCGACCCGGCATTGCCTGTCCGCGTGATCGGCTCCATGATTCGCGCGGGAGGAAGGACGACATGGCATCGGACAGGGCGCGGAGACCGCGCCCGGGCCCGCGCGGCGCACCACTCGACCCGGCGGCGGTGGTGCAGGTGAGCGAGGCGATCGGCGACCTGCCGCGCCGGCCCGATCTGCTGATCGAAGCGCTGCACGCGGTGCAGGACCGCTTCGCCTGCATCCGCCATGCGCATCTGCGCGCACTCGCGCACCTGTTCAACCTGCCACACGTCGCGCCGTTCGAGGCCGCGACCTTCTACGCGCATTTCGACGTGATCGCGGATGACGCGCCGGCGCCACCCGCGCTGACCGTGCGCGTCTGCGACAGCCTGCCCTGCGCGATGGCCGGCGCGGCGGCGCTGCATGATGCCTTGCGCACGGCGCTGCCGAAGGCCCGCGTGATCGCCGCGCCCTGCATGGGGGCGTGCCATCGCGCACCGGCCTGCGCAGTGGGTCATGCGCTGGTGGAGACGGCCAGTGTCGAGGCCGTCGCGCGCGCCCTGCGCGACCGCCCATCCATACCCGACCCGCCTTCGCTCGACCCCTACCGCGCGCGCGGCGGCTACGCGGCACTCGCCTCCGCTCCGGACCCCGACGCACTGACCGCGCTGGTCGAGCGGGTGGGACTGCGCGGCCTTGGTGGTGCGGGGTTTCCGACGGCGCGCAAGTGGCGGCTCACGCGCGCCAATCCCGGACCGCGCCACCTGGTGGTGAACGCCGACGAAGGCGAGCCGGGCACCTTCAAGGACCGCTGGTGCCTGGAGACCGAGCCGCATCGGTTCCTCGAAGGCATGCTGATCGCCGCACATGCGGTCGAGGCGGAGACGTGCTGGATCTACCTGCGCGACGAATACCAGCACCTGCTTGCGCCGATGCGCCGTGCGATCGCCGACCTGCTTGCCGCCGGACCGTTCCGCGGCGAGATTCATCTGCGGCGCGGTGCCGGCGCGTATATCTGCGGCGAGGAGACCGCGCTGCTCGAGAGCATCGAGGGAAGGCGCGGCTATCCGCGCCACAAGCCGCCCTTCCCGGGCGAGCGCGGCCTGTTCGGCCGGCCGACGCTGATCCACAACGTCGAGACGCTGTGGTGGCTGCCGGAGATCGTCGCGCGCGGACCGGAGGCGTTCGCCGCGCAGGGACGCCATGGCCGGAAGGGCCGACGGCTGCTCTCGGTGTCAGGGCGGGTGCGCGACCCTGGCGTGAAGGACGCGCCCGCCGGCATCACCGCGCGCGAGCTGATCGAGGAGTTCTGCGGCGGCATGGCGGACGGCCATCACTTCGCCGCCTATCTTCCGGGCGGCGCCTCGGGCGGCATCCTGCCCGCCTCGATGGCTGACCTGCCGCTCGATTTCGGCACGCTCGAACCGCATGGCTGCTTCGTCGGCTCGGGCGCGGTGATCGTGCTGTCGGACCAGGATGATCCCGCCGAGGCCGCACGCAATCTCGTGCGCTTCTTCCGCGACGAGAGTTGCGGCCAATGCACGCCCTGCCGTGTCGGCACGGCCAAGGCAGCCGTGCTGCTCGACGCGCCGGTCTGGGACCGCGCGCTGTTGACCGAGCTCTCCGGCGCGATGGCGGACGGCTCGATCTGCGGGCTCGGCCAGGCGGCGATGAACCCGGTGCTGTCGATCCTGCGCCACATGCCGGAGGCGGTGCCGTGAGCGTCAGCTTCACACTCGACGGTGCGACCGTCGAGGCGCGCGACGGCGAGACGATCTGGCAGGTCGCGCGGCGCCTCGGCACCGAGATTCCGCATCTCTGCCATCTCGACCGTCCGGGCTACCGGCCGGACGGCAATTGCCGCGCCTGCATGGTGGAGATCGAAGGCGAGCGCGTGCTCGCCGCGTCCTGCATCCGCAAGCCTGCCAAGGGAATGGTGGTGCGCACGGCGAGCGAACGGGCGCGGCGCACCCGGCGGATGGTGTTCGAGCTGCTGCTGGCGGACCATCCGCCACGTGACGCGAACGGGCCGTTCGCGCGCTTCGCCGCTGGTCTTGGCGTGACGTCGAGCCGGTTCGCACCGACCGCGGACGCGCCGGCGCCGGACGCAAGCCATCCCGCGATGCTCGTCCAGCTCGATGCCTGTATCGCCTGCGGCCTGTGCGAGCGCGCCTGCCGCGAGGTGCAGCACAACGACGTCATCGGCATCGCCCATCGCGGCGAGGGCGTGCGCGTGGTGTTCGACGCCGCGCGGCCGATGGGCGAGAGCACCTGCGTGGCCTGCGGCGAGTGCGTGCAGGCCTGTCCCACCGGCGCATTGCTGCCGCGATCGGTCGTGCGCGAGGGCGTGCGCGGCGTGGCACCGGACCGCGTCGTACCGTCCGTCTGCCCGTATTGCGGCGTCGGCTGCCAGGTCGATGTCCACGTCAAGGACAACCGTATCGTCGAGGTCACGGGGCGCACCGGTCCGGCCAATCTCGGGCGGCTCTGCGTCAAGGGTCGGTTCGGTTTCGACTATGTCCGTCACCCGGACCGGCTGACCGTGCCGCTGGTGCGCATCGATGGCGCGGCGAAGGACCCGGCCGACGCGGAGAACCCCGCTGCCGCGCGCGCCAGGTTCCGCGAGGCGAGCTGGGATGAGGCGCTGGATCGCGCCGCCGCGGGGCTGCGGCGGGTGCGCGGCACCGCGGGCCCGTCCGCACTCGCCGGCTTCGGCAGCGCGAAGGGCTCGAACGAGGAGGCGTATCTGTTCCAGAAGCTGGTGCGCACGGGCTTCGGCACCAACAATGTCGATCACTGCACACGGCTCTGCCACGCTGCCTCGGTCGCGGCCCTGCTGGAGGGGATCGGCAGCGGCGCGGTCACGGCCCCGTTCACGGCCGCGAAGGACGCCGACTTCATCCTCGTCATCGGCGCCAACCCGGCCGAGAACCATCCGGTCGCCGCGACCTTCCTGAAGGACGCAGCCGCGCGCGGTGCGACGCTCGCGGTCGCTGATCCGCGCGGCACGCTGCTCGATGCGCATGCGCACCACGTGCTGCGGTTCGCGCCCGGCGCGGATGTCGCGCTGCTGAACGCGTTGCTGAACGTCGTGGTGACGGAGGAACTCCATGATCGGCAGTACGTCGCCGCGCACACCGAGGGCTTTGCTGCGCTCGCCGATCACGTGCAGGCGTTCACGCCCGAGGCGATGGAGCCCGTCTGCGGCGTGCCGGCGGAGGCGATCCGCACCGTCGCGCGCGCCTATGCCCGCGCCCGCGCGGCGCTGATCCTCTGGGGCATGGGCATCAGCCAGTCGGTGCACGGCACCGACAACGCGCGCGCGCTGATCGCACTCGCGCTGATCTGCGGCCAAGTGGGGCGGCCCGGCACGGGACTGCATCCGCTGCGTGGTCAGAACAACGTCCAGGGCGCCTCGGATGCGGGGCTGATCCCGATGATGCTGCCGGATTATCGGCGTGTGACCGACGCGGAGGCGCGCAGACACGCCGATGCGGTCTGGGGCGCATCGATCGATCCGGAGCCGGGACTCACGGTCGTCGAGATCATCGACGCGGCGTACCACCGCCGCATTCGCGCGATGTACATCATGGGCGAGAACCCGGCCATGAGTGATCCGGACGCCGCCCATGCGCGCGCCGCCCTGGCCCGGCTCGATCATCTCGTCGTGCAGGACCTGTTCTTTACAGAAACGGCCGTGCTCGCGGACGTCGTGCTGCCTGCGAGTGCCTGGCCCGAGAAGATCGGTACCGTGACGAACACGAACCGCCAGGTGCAGATGGGCCGCGCCGCGCTCCCCCTCCCGGGCGCCCCCCGGCCGGCCCCCCGGATCAAAGTCGCACACGCGCGCCCGCCCCG
>NZ_JBHYDW010000017.1:0-49217 GCF_051860475.1 Elioraea sp.
ATCGACCAGCCCTGGCGCATCACGTCCATCGGCCTCCGCGACTGGGCGCATCGGTTCTGATCAGTGGGAGTTGGTATCAGCTCTCGATCGTGACGTTGTTCTCGCGCACCACAGCACCCCAGTCGCGCGTGCTGGCCGCGAGCCACGTGCCGAATGCCGGGGGTTCCATGGTGCGCACCGCGCCGCCGATCTGGATGATGCGCTCGGCGATCGCCGGATCCGCCAGCACGCCGGTGATCGCACGGTGCAGCGCAGCCACGACGGGGGCGGGCGTGCCGCCGGTGGCGAGAATCCCCTGCCAGGTGCCGCTCTCGACCAGCAGCTTGGGCAGGCCGAGCTCGCCGAAGCTTCTCGTCTCCGGCAGCGCCGCCAGCCGTTCCTCACCCGACACGGCGATCCCGCGCAGCTGGCCCGAGACCACGAAGGGCTGGGTCGCGGTCGCGCCGTTCAGGAGCGCCTGGCAGTCGTTCTGCACCACGGCCTGGATGGCGGCCGCGCCGCCGCGATAGGGCACGTATTCCCAGACGAAGCCGAAATGCTTCGCCAGCACGATGCCGGTCAGGTGGTTCGCGGCGCCGATGCCGCTATGCGCGAGATTGAGCTTGCCGGGATTCGCCTTCGCATGGGCGACGAAGGACGGCACGTCGGTCGCCGCCACGGAGGGGTGCGCGCCGAAGATGTAGGGCGCGAAGGCGACCATCGTGACCGGCGCGAGATCCTTCAGCGGATCGTAGGACATCGTCTTCAGCAGGCTCGGCGCGATCGCGAGGCTGCTGACATCCGTGATCAGCAGCGTGTGCCCGTCCTTCTGCGCCCGCGCGACCGCCTCGGCGCCGATATGGCCGTTCGCGCCGGCGCGGTTCTCCACCACGACGGTCTGGCCCAGCGCCTCGGTCAGCTTCGGCGCCATCAGCCGGGCGAGGATGTCGGAACTGCCGCCCGGCGCGAACGGCACGACGATGCGGAGCGCGCGGGTGAAGGCGGGCTGGGCGAGCGCGGGCGCGGCGAGCAGCGCCGGCGCGGCAGCGAGGACGGTACGACGGCGGATCATGGCACTTCCTCCAGCGTGGCGGGTCGTTCCCGCCCTGTCAGGGTGCGCCTGCCGCCACTACCCTGCAAGGGCGCGGATCGCGGTGCAGACCGCCTCCACCTGCGCGTCCGTCAGTTCCGGGTACATCGGCAGGGAGAGCACCTCGGCGGCGGCGCGCTCGGTCGCGCGGCAGGCGGCGGGGCCGAGGGTGATCCGGCCGCGATAGGCGGGCTGGGCGTGCACCGGCATCGGGTAGTGCACGTTGGTGCCGATGCCGCGGGCGCGGAACTGCGCCTGCACGGACGCGCGGTCGGGGCAGCGCAGGACGTACTGGTGGAACACGTGCGTCGCGCCGGGCCGGCGCGCGGGCGGCGCGATGCCCGTGCCGGCAAGCGCCGCGTCGTAACGGTCGGCGATCACGGCCCGCCGCGCGTTCGCCGCGTCGAGATGCGCGAGCTTCACCGCGAGGATCGCCGCCTGCACCTCGTCGAGCCGGGAGTTCACCCCGGCGAGGTCGCTCACGTAGCGCTCGCGCCAGCCGTACTGGCGCAAGGCCGCGATGCCATCGGCGAGTGCGGCGTCGTCGGTCGCGATCACGCCGCCGTCGCCAAGCGCGCCGAGGTTCTTGGTCGGGTAGAGGCTGAACGCGGCGGCGATGCCGAGCGTGCCGGCCTTGCGGTTGGCCACCATCGCGCCGTGGCACTGCGCGCAGTCCTCGATCACGGCCGCGCCGTGGCGCGCGGCTGTCGCCAGGATCGCCTCGATCGCCGCCGGCTGCCCGTAGAGGTGCACCGGGATCACCGCCCGGATCGGCGGCAGGCCGCCGGGCGGGTCGCGCAGCACGGCATCGAGCTCGGCCGGGTCCATCGTGTACGTCGCCGGATCGATGTCGAGCAGGATCGGCGTGGCGCCGACCATCTCGACCGCGGCGACCGTTGCGACCGCGGTGTGCGACACGGTGGCGACCGCCGCGCCCGGACCGATCCCCAGGCCGCGCAGGATCAGCGCCAGCGCATCCGTGCCGTTGGCGACGCCGATCGCGCGCGCGGCCCCCTGCCAGCGCGCGAACGCCTCCTCGAAGGCGGCGCACTCGCGGCCAAGGATGTACCAGCCGCTCTCCAGCACGCGCGCGACCGCCGTGTCGATCGGTCCCTTCAGCGCGCGGTAGGCGGCGCCTGGGTCGGCCTGCGGCACGGTGACGGGCGGGGTCGGAACGTTCATCGCGGGTCTTTCAGAGATAGCGGTCGAGACGTGGGCGGAACCAGTCGAGCGTGCGGTGCAGCCCCTCGTCGAGTGGGATCTTCGGCGCCCAGCCGGTGGCGGCGCGGAAACGCGAATCGTCGGCGACGTAGCTGCCGATGTCGATCCTGGCACGCTCGGGCGGGAATTCCTTGACGACGTAGCGTCCACCCCCGTTCGCCGCGACCAGGGCCTCGGCGAGGTCACGCAGCGAGACGGGGGGCGAGCCACCGAGATTGTACACGCCGGGCGGCGCGCCGGCGGCGGCCAGGAACGCCTCGGCCACGTCATCGGCGTAGGCGAGGTCGCGCGTCTGATCCCCGCCCCAGACCTCGAATGGCTCGCCCTCCAGCACGCGCCGAACCCAGAGGCCGAGGAAGGTCTGGCGGTGGTCCTTCACGCGCAGCCCCGGCCCGTAGCAGTTGGTGAGCCGGAGCGAGACCACAGGCCGGCCGTGCACCTTGTGCTCCAGCAGCCAGTACTGCTCGGCGGCCCATTTGCTCACGGCGTTCGCGTCGGGCGGATCGACCGGGTGGTCCTCGGCGACCGGCAGCGCGCGCGGGCGGCCGTAGAGCTGGCGCGTCGAGGCATGGATCACGCGCGCATCCGGCGCGGACGCGCGCGCGGCGAGGATCAGGCGCAGCGTTGCGTCAGCGTTCTGCGCGAGGTCGCCGCGCGGATCGGCCTGGCTGCCCATGTGGCTGGTCTGCGCGGCGAGGTGGACGATCGCGTCCGCCCCGGCGAGTGCGTCCTCGAGTGGATCATGGCGCAGATCGGCGCGCACCACGCGGACGTCCAGACCTTCGAGATTGGCCGCGTTCGCCCCGGTCTCGGGCAGGAACGCGTCGATCACGGTCACACGCGCGCCCTGCCCGACAAGCGCACGCGCCAGGGCCGAGCCGAGAAACCCCGCGCCGCCGGTGATGACGACCACCGCACCGTGCCAGTCCATGCCCCGATCCCCTCGCGCGCCTCTCACCACGACGGCATGGCCGATTGATGGCGGCACTTGCAACGGCCCGCCGAGACCCGCACATCCCGACCATCGGCCCCGCGGAGGGCACGAGGGAGGACGTGGCCAGCGTGTCGAGGGGAGCCTGATGGACTGGATCTTCACGACCATCTTCATCGGCGCGGCGCTGATCGTCCTGTCCGTCCTGACCAGCCTGATCGCGTTCCGGTTCGGCACCCCGCTGCTGCTGTTCTTCCTCGGCATCGGGCTGCTGGCCGGCGAGGACGGGCTGGGGCTGCAGTTCGACGACGCCGCCAGCGCCTATTTCGTCGGCAGCCTCGCGCTGGCGGTGATCCTGTTCGATTCCGGCTTCAGCACGCGCTGGCGCACCTTCCGCCAGGCGGCCGGCCCGGCGGTCGTGCTGGCGACACTCGGCGTGCTGCTGACGACCGCCTTCCTCGGCGCCTGCATTCATTACATCTTCGATGCCCCCTGGCCGGAATCCCTGCTGATCAGCGCGATCGTCAGCTCGACCGACGCGGCGGCGGTGTTCTTCCTGCTGCGCACCGGCGGCATCACGATCAAGGAGACCGTGCGCGCCACGCTCGAGGTCGAGTCCGGCTCGAACGACCCGATGGCGGTGTTCCTGACGGTTCTGCTGGTGGAGCTGGTCGCCTCGGGCGGCGGGCTGGACGGGCTGACCACCGATCTGCTGATCGGCTTCATGACCCAGATGGGGCTGGGTCTGGTGTTCGGCATCGCGGGCGGGCTGCTGATCGTCCAGCTTGTCAACCGCGTCGAGCTGGAAAGCGCGCTCTACCCCATCATCGTGCTCGCCGCCGCGCTCGTGCTGTTCTCGCTGACCGGCGCGCTGGGCGGCAGCGGGTTCCTCGCGGCCTATGTCTCCGGGCTCGTGTCCGGCAACCGCCGCATGCGCGCGATACAGAGCCTGCGGCGGTTCCAGGAGGGCATGACCTGGCTCGCGCAGATCTCGATGTTCCTCATCCTCGGCCTGCTCGCGACGCCGTCCGAGTTTCCCGCGGCCGCGCCGCCGGCGATCGCGATTGCACTGCTGCTGAGCTTCGTCGTGCGGCCCGTTGCGGTCTGGCTCTGCCTGCTGCCGTTCGGGTTCAGCCGCAACGAGAACGCGTTCATCTCCTGGGTGGGCCTGCGCGGTGCGGTGTCGATCCTGCTCGCGATCCTGCCGCTGATCGGCAACCTGCCGAACGGCCAGCTCTACTTCAACACCGCCTTCATCATCGTGCTGAGCTCGCTGCTGATCCAGGGATGGACGATCAAGTCGATGGCGCGGCGGCTCGGGGTGATGGTGCCACCGCGGATGGGGCCGGTGCAGCGCGTCGATCTCGACCTGCCGGGCACCGCGAGCCACGAGCTGATCGTCTACCGCGTCGTCGAGCACAGTCCCGTGGTGCGCGGCGAACGGCTGCCACGCTGGGCCCGGCCATCGCTGGTGGTGCGCGACGGGCAGTCGATGCGCTTCCAGTATGCCGGCCGGCTGCAGGCGGGCGACTACGTCTACATGTTCATCCCGCCGCGTTTCACACGGTTGCTGGACCGGCTGTTCGCCAGCCCGGCGACGGTCGAGGAGGACGATTCGGACTTCTACGGCCGTCACGTCGTTGATCCGAAGCAGACCCTCGCCGCGCTGCGCGAGGCGCATGGCGTCGCGGTCCCCGCGCGCTCCCTCGACCGCGAGGTCAACACCTTCATGCTGAGCCGGCTCGGCGGTTCGGCCGAGATCGGCGATCGCGTGCCGTGCGGCGACGCCGAGCTGATCGTGCGCGAGGTGGATGCCCAGGGCAACGTGACCGAGGCCGGGCTCGCGCTCGGCGAGGATGCGCAGAAATGGCAGCTGCCGCTGTTCCTGAGCGGGCGCGAGATGATCGACCTTGCGCGGCGGAGCATCCGCCGCCTTACCCGTCGCTGACGGAGACCGCCGCCTTCTCCTTCTCGGCCACTCCCAACCCGAGGATGCGATCGACCGCCTCCTCGGCCGCATCGGCGAAGGGCGAGAGCACGGTGTCCGCGCCGAGGCCGCGCAGCCGCGCCTCCTCGACCGGGAAGTTCGCCGTGAGCGCGATGCGGCCGCGGAACCCGGCCTGGCGCAGCCCCCCGACCAGGGCGTCGTTGGTGTCGGCGTAGCCGAGCACGCCGACCGCATGCGGCACCGCCACGACCACCCACTCGGCAGAGGTCAGCGGCAGGTGCGCGACGAAGATCGGATCGCTGACGTCGCCGTAGATCGCCGGCCAGCCGCGGCGCTGGAAGGCGCGCACCGCCTCGGGGTCGAAATCGACGCCGAGGAAGCCCACGCCCCGCGCGGCGAGCCGCTCGGCGATCGCCGTGCCGTAGCGGCCGAGCCCGCACAGGATGACCGGCCGCTGCGGCGTCTCGCCCGCCTCGGCCAGATGGTCCTCGCGCAGCGCCCGGCGGCGCTCGAACACGCCGAGAGAGCGCTCGCACCAGCGATACAGCGTGGCCGAATAGACGATCATGTAGGTCGAGAGGCCGATCGTGACGATGCCGACCAGCGTGGTCAGCCCCACCGCCTCCAGCCCGACATGGCCGAGCGCGTGGCCGAGCGCGATGAACACCAGGCTGAACTCGCTGATCTGCGCGACCGTCAGCCCGGCGAGGAAGCTCGTGCGCTTGCGGTAGCCCATCACCCCCATGATCACCATCACGATCAGCGGGTTGCCGACCAGCACGAACACGGAAAGGATCGCCGCCTCGCCCAGCCGGTCGGCGATCGCCGAGAAGTCGAACAGGCCACCGAGCTGGAGGAAGAAGAACAGCAGCAGGAAGTCGCGCAGCGGCGCGAGGCGCGCGGCGATCGACTCGCGCACGCTGGTCGAGCCGAGGCTCACCCCGGCGAGCAGCCCGCCGAGCTCCTTCGACAGCCCGACCGCGTCCGCCGCCGCCGCGCCGACGGCGGCCCAGCCGATCGCGAACACGACGAGAAGCTCCGGCTCGCGCGCCATGCGGACGAGCAGCGGCTCGGCCAGGTACTGCATGAACAGGGCCGCGACGAGGATCAGCGCGATTCCACCGCCGAGGGCCCAGGCCAACGCGGTCGCCCCACCCTCGCCGGCGGCGGCGTCGAAGGCCGACAGCACGATCATCGCCACCACGACGCAGATGTCCTGCACGATCAGGAAGCCCAGCGCGATCCGCCCGTGCAGCGCATCGATCTCGCGTTTGTCGGACAGCAGCTTCACGATGATGATGGTGGAGGAGAACGTCAGCGCCACCGCGACATAGAGGCTCTCCACCGCGCCCATCCCAAGGGCGAGGCAGATCAGGAATCCGCCGACCGAGGTGAACGCCACCTGGCCGAGGCCGGTGGCGACCGCGACCCGGCCGAAGCTCCGGATCAGGCCGATATCGAGCTTGAGCCCGACGAGGAACAGCAGGAGCGCGATGCCGAGCCGGGCCAGCGTCTCGATCACGATCCCGCCCGTGACGATGCCGAAGCCCGAGGGGCCGACCAGGATGCCGACGGCGATGAACGAGACGATCAGCGGCTGGCGCGCGGCAACCCCGAGCAGCCCCACCACCGAGGCGATCGCCAGCAGCGCCGCCACCTCCTCGAACACCGACACGGCCGGTCATCCTCCTCCGCTCACGGACCCGCGACAGGCTAGCGGTTGGGCGCCGCGTCGGGAAACCGTAAGCTCCGACCCATGCGCGCACCGGACGGACCCTCGACCCTGCGGGACCTGGTGGAAGGGCTGGCACGGCACGGCGAGCGGCCGGCGCTGGTGCATGTGCGCGACGGCACGGGCGAGGCGCTGAGCTACGCCGAGATCGGCGCGCGGGCCCTGGCACTCGCCGGCGCGCTGGCCGCGCGCGGGGTAACGCCCGGCGATACGGTGCTGCTGTTCGGGCCGAACGGGCACGACTGGGTGGTGGTGCGGCTGGCGCTCGGCGCGCTCGGCGCGATCGCGGCCGCGCTCGACGACCTCACCACCGACGAGGAGCTGAAGGTGCTGGTGCCGGACAGCGGCGCCCGGCTTGCGTTCTGCGCCGCCGCGCACGCGCCGCGTCTGGCCGCGGTCGATGCCGGGCTGACGCTGGTGACGCTCGATCCGGCCGAGGGGCTGCCGCGCTGGACCGACTGGGAAGCCGGCGCCAAGGCCGAGCTGCCGCCGATCCGGCCCGAGGACGCGATGATGCTGGTCACCACCAGCGGCACCACGGGCCGGCCGAAATCCTTCCTGCTGACGCACGCGAACGTGCTGCACAACGTGCGCGCGCTGGCGTCCCAGGGGATCGTGACGCGCGAGGACCGCGCGCTGCTGCCGCTGCCGCTGCACCACGTCTATCCGCTGACCGTCGGCATCCTCGCGCCGTTCACGCTCGGCACCCCGGTGGTGCTGCCCGAGAGCGTGACCGGCCCGCACCTCGTTGCGGCCCTGAAGGAGGCGCGCTGCACCGTGATGATCGCGGTGCCGCGGCTCTACGCGGCGCTGCTGAACGGGCTGATGGGGCGCGTCGCGCAGCAGCCCTGGCTCAAGCGGCGGATCTTCAGGGCGCTGTTCGGCCTCTCGCTGGTCCTGCGCCGGCGCTTCGGCGTGCGCGTCGGGCGGCGGCTGTTCGGCTCGATCCACCGCAGCCTCGCACCCGACCTGTGGCTGATGGCCTCGGGCGGTGCGGCGTTCGAGGCCGAGCTGATCTGGCCGCTGGAGGCGCTGGGCTGGCAGGTGCTGTCGGGCTGGGGGCTCGCCGAGACGGCCTCGATCCTGACCAACAACCACAAGGACAAGGCACGCATCGGCACCGAGGGCTGGCCGCTGCCCGGCGTGGAGCTGCGCGTCGCCGAGCCGGACGAGAGGGGCGCCGGCGAATTGCAGTGCCGCGGGCCGTCGGTGTTCGTAGGTTACCGTAACAATCCGGAGGCGAATGAGATCGCCTTCACGCCCGACGGCTGGTTCCGCACCGGCGATCTCGGCTTCATCGACGCCGACCGCTACGTGCACATCGTCGGCCGGGTGAAGGAGATGATCGTGCTCGGGGGCGGCAAGAACGTCTTCCCCGAGGAGCTGGAGAAGCACTACGGCGCTGATCCGGCGATCAAGGAAATCGCGGTGCTGGACCGGCAGGGTGCGCTGGTGGCGCTGGTGGTGCCGGACGAGCCAGCGATCGCGGCCTCGGGCTCGCCGCGGATCGACGATGCGGTGCGCGTCGCGCTGGGCACGGCGGCGCAGCGCGTGCCGTCGCATCAGCGGCTCGCGGGCTATGCGATCACGCGCGAGCCGCTGCCACGCACGCGGCTCGGCAAGATCCAGCGCTTCCGCCTGTCCGCGCTCTACGACGCGGCGAAGGCGGGCCGGACCGCGTCCGCCGCGACGATGACCGACGAGGAGCGCGCGCTGCTCGCCGAGCCGACCGCGCGGGCGATGTGGGAGCTGCTCACCGCGCGCTTCCCGGGCAAGCTGGTGGCGCCATCGCAGTCGCCGCAGCTCGATCTCGGCGTGGACAGTCTGGGCTGGGTCGAGATCACGCTGGAGGCCGAGAGCCGGCTCGGCCTCGGGTTCAGCGAGGACGACTGGGGCGAGATCGGCACGGTGCGCGACATCCTGGATCTCGCAGTGAAGCGCGCCGCGGAGGGCGCGCCGGCGCGGCCGCCCGAGCCACCGGACCTGTCGTGGCTGGAGCCGCCCTCGGGCGCGCACGCGGTGGCGGCCTGGGTGCTCGCCGCGGCGAACCGCCTGCTCTGCGCGGCGCTGTTCCGGCTGCGCGTGACGGGGCGCGAGCACCTCCCCGACGGCGCTGTGATCGTCGCGGTCAACCATCTCTCCGACATCGATCCGGCAATCATGGCGGCTGCCCTGCCGAAGCCGGCGCTCGCGCGCATCCGCTGGTCGGGCGAGCGATCGCGGCTGTTCGTCTCGCGGATCGGCCGGTTCCTCGCGCGCGCGGCGCGCATCTTCCCGGTCGATGAGCGCCAGCCGGCGACCACGCTCGCCTATGCCAGGGAGGCGCTCGGTCGCGGCGACTGCCTCGTTTGGTTCCCGGAAAGCTGGCGCAGCCCGGACGGCGCGATCCAGCGCTTCCTGCCCGGGGTCGGCGAGCTCGTGCGCGCCACCGGTGCGCCGGTCGTGCCGGCACGGATCGTCGGCACCTTCGAGGCGATGCCGCGCACGGCGCGAGTCCCGAAGCCCCATCCCGTGCGCGTCACCTTCGGCCCGCCGATCCCGGCTGCCACGTTGACGGACGGGGCCGCGAACGCCCAGGAGATCGCCGGGCGGATCCGCGAGGCCGTCGCCGCGCTGCCCGACTGACCGCGTCTTGACACATCCGGAACGGCATGGCCCTTCACGTCCATCCCCGCCCGAACGGACCAAACCGATGCCACGCCAGATCGACGCCGTGATCTTCGACCTCGGCGGCGTGCTGATCGACTGGAACCCGCGCCATCTCTACCGCAGGCTGTTCGACGACGAAGCCGCGATGGAGGCGTTCCTCAGCGAGGTCTGCGCGCCTTCCTGGAACCTCGAACAGGACCGCGGGCGGCCCTGGGCGCAGGCGATCGCCGAGCTCTCGGCGCAGCACCCCGACAAGGCCGAACTGATCGCCGCCTATCGCGGCCGCTGGCACGAGATGCTGAACGGGCCGATCGCGGGCACGGTCACGATCCTGGAGGAGCTCGACAGCGCCGGCGTCACGCTGTTCGCGCTCACCAACTGGTCGGCCGAGACCTACCCCCATGCCGAGCAGCTCTACCCGTTCCTCGGCCGGTTCCGCGCCGTCGTGGTGTCGGGACGCATCGGCCTCATCAAGCCCGACGCCGCGATCTACCGCCACGCAATCGGCCGGTTCGGCGTGGAGCCGGACCGCACGCTGTTCATCGACGACAGCGAGAGGAATGTCGCGGGCGCCGAAGCCGTCGGCCTGCGCGCGATCCACTTCACCGGGCCCGACACGCTGCGGCGCGAGCTGGCCGCACGCGGCCTGCCGGTCGGGGCTGACACGCCATGACCATGCTGCAGAAGGTGATCGCGCAGATCATCCTCGCCAGCCGCTACATCCTGGTGGTCTTCTATGTCGGGCTCGCGGCGGCGCTGCTGGTCTATGCGGGGCAGTTCCTGGTGAAGCTCGGCGGGCTCGCCGCCTCGTTCCCGGCCGCCGACGACAACACCTTCCTGATCGGCCTGCTGCAACTGATCGACAAGGCGCTGGTCGCGGGCCTGGTCGTGATGGTGATGCTGTCCTCCTACGACAACTTCGTCGCGCGGCTGGAGGACCAGGAGAGCCGCCACCAGATCGGCTGGCTGTCCAAGCTCGATCCCGGCAACCTGAAGATCAAGCTCGCCTCGGCGATCGTCGCGATCAGCTCGATCCACCTGCTCCAGGTCTTCATGAACACGGGCAGCTACACC
Source organism: Elioraea sp. (assembly GCF_051860475.1). Classification (NCBI taxonomy): domain Bacteria; kingdom Pseudomonadati; phylum Pseudomonadota; class Alphaproteobacteria; order Acetobacterales; family Elioraeaceae; genus Elioraea; species Elioraea sp. The sequence goes on from NZ_JBHYDW010000017.1 coordinate 10,625, forward strand.
TCCAGCGACATCCTCTGGAAGGTCGTGATCCACGTCGTCTTCATCGGCTCGGCACTCTCGCTCGGCGTGCTCGACCGGATCACCGACAAGGCCGCACGCCAGCCCGCACAGGCCGAGTGATCCCCCCCGCACAAAGCCTTCACCTTTGTGCGGGGGGTATGGCGCGCGGGGCTGGTGGGCTGGACGCGCGCGAAACCAGGCGGGTATGACGCCGCGTCAGCCCTCGCCGTGTGCGATCGCCGCACGGACGCGCTCCAGCAGCCGCCGGTCCTCCTCAGCCAGCACCCGCAGCGCCCGGCGCAGTGCCCCGCGGGCCTCGTGCAACTGGTCGAGCAGGTCAAGCACCACGTCCACGCCGTCCTCGTTCACGCCGATGTCCTGCACGAGGTCGCGCACCAGCAGCGCGCGGGCGAGATCGGCCTCGGAGAGCTCGCGCCGGACATAGCCGGCCTCGATCCACGCCTCCAGCGTGGCCGCATCGAGCCGGGCGCGGATGCAGAAGGTCGTGCGGTCCATCGCTCAGCCCTCCAGCCCGGCGCGCGGGTCGTGGCCGCGCCCGGCCTCCCAGCCGCGCAGGAACTGCTCGAGCGTGGCGTCGGGCTTGGCCGGCAGCACGATCTTCAACGTGACGATGCAGTCGCCGCGGGTGCCGTTCGCGCGCGCGACGCCGCGGCCGCGCAGGCGCAGCACCGAGCCGGTGTTGGAGCCCGGCGGGATCGTCAGCATCACCTTGCCCGCCGGCGTGGGGGCCTCGACCTTGGCGCCCAGCGCGGCCTCGGTGAGCGACACCGGAAGCTCGTAGCGGATCGTGTCGCCCTCGCGCCGGTACAGCGGATGCGGCGTCACCGCGAGCTCCACCAGCGCATCGCCCGGCGGGCCCCCGTTGATGCCCGGCAGGCCCTTGCCGCGCAGCCTGAGCACCTGGCCGTCGGTCGCGCCGGGCGGGATCTTGAGCTCGATCACGTCGCCGCCGGGCAGCGAGACGCGGGCGGTCGCGCCATTCACCGCGTCGAGGAACGGCACGGTGAGCCGCAGCGAGAGATCGCCGCCCGGGAACGCCATGCGCTCGCCGCCGGCCTGGCGTTCGCCGAACAGATCGTCGAACAGGTCCTCGAGCCCCGAGCGCGCCGCGCGCGGGCCGCGCCGTGTGCGGAACGGTCCGGCATCGGCCGTCGCGTGGTCGCGGAAGAACGGCCCGCGCGGGCGCTCCTGGCCCTCGGCGTCGATCTCGCCGGCATCGAAGCGGCGCCGCTTCTCGGCGTCCGACAGCAGCTCGTATGCGGCCGAGACGTCCTTGAAGCGCGCCTCGGCGCTGCGGTCGCCCGGGTTCAGGTCCGGGTGCAGCCGCTTGGCGAGCTTGCGGTACGCCTTGCGGATCTCCTCGGGCTTGGCGGTTCGGGCCACGCCAAGGATTTCATACGGGTCCGTGGCCACCGGCTCACCCCGCCGCTTCGGCCTTCAGCACGCGCCCGGCCACCACGTCGAGCCGCGACAGCAGCGACGGGTCGCGCTTCGCCGGCGCCGTGACGATCGCGTTCTCGAGCGCGGTGTGGCAGCCCTCGGGGCAGAAGCCGCGCCGCTGCCCCAGCACCGGAACGACCTGCTTGAGCAGGCCGCGCGCCTTGGCGGCGTTCTCGAACAGCACCTTCACCACCAGCTCCACCGTCACGTGGTCATGCTCGGGGTGCCAGCAGTCGTAGTCCGTCACCATCGCCACGGTGGCGTAGCAGAGCTCCGCCTCGCGGGCGAGCTTCGCCTCCGGCATGTTGGTCATGCCGATCACGTCGCAGCCCCAGGCGCGGTAGAGCTCGCTCTCGGCGCGGGTCGAGAACTGCGGCCCCTCGATCACCAGATAGGTGCCGCCCCGCTTGTGCGGCAAGGAGAGCGCCCGGCAGCCCTCCTCCAGCACGTCGCCCAGGCGCCGGCAGACGGGATTGGCCATCGAGACATGCGCCACACAGCCGGCGCCGAAGAACGACTTCTGGCGCGCAAACGTGCGGTCGATGAACTGGTCGACGATCACGAAGGTGCCGGGCGGCATCTCGGCGCGGAGCGAACCGACCGCGGAGAGCGAGAGGATCTCGGTGCAGCCCGCCCGCTTCAGCGCGTCGATGTTGGCGCGATACGGCAGATCGGTCGGGCTGAGGCGATGGCCGCGATCGTGGCGCGGCAGGAACACGCAGGGGATGCCCGAGAGCCGGCCGAACAGCAGCTGCCCCGAGGGCAGGCCCCACGGCGTGCGCACCTCGCGCCACTCGGTGTCCTCCAGCCCCTCGATGTCGTAGATGCCCGACCCGCCGATGATGCCGATCACCGGGGCCGGGGCGTCCTGCTCCGCCATGACGTCGTTCCCCAACAGGACGGGCCGCCCCGGACGGAGCGGCCCGGCAAGCCTATCCGGTTCCGCCCCTCAATGCTTGAGGTCAGCCCAGATCTTGCGCTTCACGCCATAGGTCAGGCCACCAAGCACGATCAGGAACAGGATCACCCGCACGCCCATCGCGCGGCGCTGCTCGAGCTCGGGCTCGGCCGCCCAGGCCATGAAGGTCGTGACGTCGCGCGCCATCTGCTCGATCGTCGCTGGCGTGCCGTCGGCGTAGTCGACCATGTCGGGCCAGAGCGGCTGCGCCATGGCGATCCAGTGCCCGGGGAAGTACTCGTTGTAGTGCATGCCCTCCATCGGCTCGACGCCGTCGGGCGGGGTCTCGCGATAGCCGGTGAGCAGCGCGTAGAGGTAGTTCGCGCCGTCCGGCCGGGCCTTCACGATCAGCGAGAGATCCACCGGGTAGGCGCCCTGGTTCGCCGCCCGCGCCGCGCGCTCGTTCGGGAACGGGCTGCGGAAGCGGTCAGACGGGCGGCCGGGACGCTCAAACATCTCGCCGTCGTCGTTCGGCCCGTCCATGATCATGGACTCGGCCGCGATGGCGCGGATCTCGTCCTCGGACAGCCCGATGTCCGCAAGGTTGCGGTACGCGAGCTGCTTCATGGCGTGGCAGGCAGCGCAGACCTGCTTGTAGACCAGGAAGCCGCGCTGGGCGGAGGCGCGGTCGAAGGTGCCGAACAGCCCGCCGAACGACCACTCCTGCTGCGGCAGCGGAACCGCAGGACCGGCCGCCTGCGCGGGGGAGGCGAGGGCGAGCGCCGCCGCCGCGGCCGCCAGACGAACGATGCGCATCACGCCTTCTCCATCGGCTTGCTCGCCGCCCCCGCGGGCACCGGCCCGCCGCCCAGCACGCGCTGACTGATGCTCGCCGGCAGCGGCAGCGGCCGTTCGAGCTTGCCGAGCACCGGCAGGATCACGAGGAAGTAGAGGAAATAGTAGGCTGTGCCGACGCGGCTGATGGTCACCCAGATGCCCTCGGCCGGCATCGCACCGCAATAGCCCAGCACCAGGCACGCGACCACGAACACCCAGAAGAACGGGCGCGCGAGCGGTCGGAACTTCATCGACCGCACCGGGCTGGTGTCGAGCCAGGGCAGCACGAACAGCACGAAGATCGAGGCGAACATCAGCACGACGCCGCCAAGCTTGTCCGGCACCGCGCGCAGGATCGCGTAGAACGGCAGGAAGTACCATTCCGGCACGATGTGCGCCGGCGTGACCAGCGGGTTCGCCGGGATGTAGTTGTCCGGGTGGCCCATGTAGTTGGGCGCGAAGAAGACGAAGAAGGCGAACACGATCAGGAAGATGACCAGCCCGAAGCTGTCCTTGATCGTGTAGTAGGGGTGGAACGGGATCGTGTCCTGCGGCCCCTTCGGCTCGATCCCGAGCGGGTTGTTCGAGCCTGTGATGTGCAGCGCGACCACGTGCAGGAACACCACGCCGACGATCAGGAACGGCAGCAGGTAGTGCAGGCTGTAGAACCGGTTCAGCGTCGGGTTGTCGATCGCGAACCCGCCCCAGAGCCAGGCGACGATGCTGTCGCCGAACACCGGAATGGCGCTGAACAGGTTGGTGATGACGGTCGCGCCCCAGAAGCTCATCTGGCCCCAGGGCAGCACGTAGCCCATGAAGGCGGTCGCCATCATCAGCAGCAGGATGACGACGCCGAGCATCCACAGCAGTTCGCGCGGCGCCTTGTATGATCCGTAGTACAACCCGCGGAAGATGTGGATGTAGACGACGATGAAGAACATGCTGGCGCCGTTCATGTGGATGTAGCGGAGCAGCCAGCCGTAGTTCACGTCGCGCATGATGCGCTCGACGCTGTCGAAGGCGTGGTCGACATGCGGCGTGTAGTGCATCGCAAGGAAGATGCCGGTGACGATCATCACCACCAGGCAGACCATCGCCAGCGCGCCGAAGTTCCAGAAGTAGTTGAAGTTCTTCGGCGTCGGGAACTCGGCATACTCCTTGGTGAGCATGCTCGGGATTGGCAGGCGCTGGTCGATCCAGCGCACCACCGGGTTCTTGAAGTCACTCTTGTGCAGGCCGACCATGGTGCGTGCCTCAGCCGATCCGGATCGCGGTGTCGGAAGTGAAGGTATACGGGGGCACCTCAAGATTCGCCGGCGCAGGGCCGCGGCGGATCCGTCCCGAGGTGTCGTAGTGACTGCCGTGGCAGGGGCAGAACCAGCCGTTGTAGTCGCCCTTCGCGTCGGTCGGGCGCTGGCCGAGCGGCACGCAGCCGAGATGCGTGCACACGCCCACCATCACCAGCCACTCGGGCTTCTGCACCCGCCGCTCGTCCGGCTGCGGATCGGGCAGGGCGCTCAGCGGCGTCTCGCGTGCCGCGCGGATGTCGTCCGCGGTGCGGTGGCGGATGAACACGGGCTTGCCGCGCCAGACCACGGTGATCGCCTGGCCCTCGGCAATCGGCGCGAGATCCACCTCGGTCGAGGCGAGCGCGAGAACCGAGGCCGATGGGTTCATGCTGTGGATGAAGGGCCAGGCAAAGGCGAGCACGCCCACGCCCGCGACCGCGGTGGTGGTCAGCGACAGGAAGTCGCGCCGCGTGCCGCCGGCGTCATGTCCGCCCTGTGCCTGAGCCGTCGAAGTCTCGGCCATCCCCGTTCCTCTCCGCATCCGGCCCGCCCCGGGGAAGGGGCCGGCCCGCCTGTCCGCGACGCCAGGGGTCTGACGAGGGCGCGCGCCTCGCCTCTGGACTGCGCATCCCTCGAGGCGCGCGTTTCCGCGCCGCACCACACCAAGGCATCGGGCGCCCTTATAGGCAGGGGGTGGCGGCGCGGCAACGTCCCCGCGGCTGAGACGGACGTATGGGCGCTCCGCCGTTGCGCAACCCCCCGACAGGGCGCTGTTGACGCCGCGCGGCCGGGCCGTGATCGTCGCCCCATGACCCCGATCGCGGAAGCGCGGCAAGAGGCCGCCCGAACCTGGTTCGAAGACCTGCGCGACCGGCTCTGCGCCGCGTTCGAGGCGATCGAGGACGCGCTCGCCGAAGGCCCGCTTGCCGCCCTGCCGCCGGGCCGGTTCGTGCGCTCCGCCTGGGACCGCCCGGGCGGCGGCGGCGGGGAGATGAGCGTGATGAAGGGGAGGGTATTCGAGAAGGTCGGCGTGAACGTCTCGACCGTGTTCGGCGCGTTCAGCCCCGAGTTCCGCGGCCAGATCCCCGGCGCGGCCGAGGATCCGCGGTTCTGGGCCTCGGGCATCTCGCTGGTCGCGCACCTGCGGAGCCCGCGCGTGCCGGCCGCGCACATGAATACCCGGATGATCGCCACGACCAAGACCTGGTTCGGCGGCGGCGGCGACCTGACGCCGATGCTGCTGGAGGCGCCCGAGACGGCGGAGGACCGCGAGACCTTCCATGCCGCCTTCAAGGCAGCCTGCGACCGCCACCATCCGGACTACTACCCGCGCTTCAAGGCCTGGTGCGACCGCTACTTCTTCCTGCCGCACCGCAACGAGCCGCGCGGCGTGGGCGGGATCTTCTACGACACGCTCGACACGGGCGACTGGGCGACGGATTTCGCCTTCACGCGCGACGTGGGCCTTGCCTTCCTCGATGCCTATCCGGCGATCGTGCGGCGGCGGATGCACGAGCCCTGGACCGAGGAGGAGCGCGAGCGCCAGCTCGTCCGGCGCGGCCGCTATGTCGAGTTCAACCTGCTCTACGACCGCGGCACGCTGTTCGGGCTGAAGACCGGGGGCAATGTCGAGGCGATCCTGATGAGCCTGCCGCCCGAGGTGAAGTGGCCGTAGGCGGGGATCGGAGGGGAACGGGGATGGCGGCGAAGACGCGCACGGCAACGGTGAGCGACTCGGGTATCGCGCCGTATGGGATGACGGCCGTCGCGCGCGGGCATTCCTGGGCGGTGGACGAGCCGGGGGAGACCGGGGGGAAGGATTCCGGGCCGGAGCCGTTCGAGTTGCTCTGCGGCGCGCTCGGCGCCTGCACGGCGATCACGGTGCGGATGTACGCGGGGCGGAAGGCTTGGCCGCTCGAACGGATCGCCGTGACCGTGACCTACGAGAAACCCGCCGACACCGCACGGTTCTCGATCTCGATCACGCTGGAAGGGCCGCTCGATCAGGCGCAGCGCGAGCGGCTGCTGGCGATCGCCGGGAAGTGCCCGGTGCACCAGACGCTGGCGAAGGGGGCGGAGATCGTGACGGCGCCGGCGGCGTGAGGGGGGTGCGGGCGGTCGGGTCGCCCGCCTCACCTCATCCACGGCGGCACGGGCAGGCCCTTGCCGCGCAGGAACTCGGGATTGAACAGCTTCGACTGGTAGCGCGCGCCGCCGTCGCAGAGGATCGTCACCACTGTGTGGCCCGGGCCGAGGTCGCGCGCGACCCGGATCGCGGCGGCGACGTTCAGCCCGGCCGAACCGCCGACGCTCAGCCCCTCGTGGATGGTGAGATCGAACACCTGTTCCAGCATCTCCTCGTCGGGAATCCGCACCGCGTCATCGATCGGCGCGCCTTCGAGATTGCCGGGCACGCGGCTCTGGCCGATCCCCTCGGTGATCGAGGTTCCCTCGAGCTCCAGCACGCCGCGGGCCTTCCAGGCGTAGAGCGCACTGCCGGGCGGATCGGCGAGCACGATCCGGACGGACGGCTTCCTCGCCTTCAGCGCGAACGCGACGCCGGCGAGCGTGCCGCCGGTGCCGCAGGCGCAGGTGAACGCATCCACGCGGCCCTCGGTCTCGCGCCAGATCTCCTCGCCGGTGGTGCGGCGATGGCCCTCGCGGTTGGCGGGATTGTCGAACTGGTTCGCCCAGATCGCGCCGTTCGGCTCGCTTGCGGCCAGCTCCTCGGCGAGCCGGCGCGAGACATGCACGTAGTTGCCGGGGTCCTTGTAGGGGGCGGCGGGAACGAGGCGGAGCTCGGCGCCGATCATGCGCAGGAACTCGATCTTCTCGCGGCTCTGCGTCTCGGGCATCACGATAACGGAACGATACCCGCGCGCATTGCCGACCAGCGTCAGCCCGATGCCGGTGTTGCCGGCGGTGCCCTCGACGATCGTGCCGCCGGGTCGCAGGCGCCGCTGCGCCTCGGCATCCGCGATGATCGCGAGCGCGGCGCGGTCCTTCACCGACCCGCCGGGGTTCATGAACTCGGCCTTGCCGAGGATCTCGCAGCCCGTGGCCGCGGAGGCGCGCCTCAGCCGGATCAGCGGCGTGTTGCCGATCGCGCCGACGAGCCCGTCCACCATCGCCATGAGGTCGCTCCTGCCGCTACCCTGTCCGGGTTCGACATCCGTAGAGGAACCGACCGCATGAGCGACGTGCCCGAGGTCTCGCCCGCCGATACCTGGCAGGCCCTGAACGAGGATCCGCGCGCGATGCTGATCGATGTCCGGACGGATGCCGAATGGACCTATGTCGGCATGCCCGACCTCTCGGCGACCGGCAAGCCCGTCGTGCCGATCGCCTGGCAGCTGTTCCCCTCGATGGCCGTGAACCCCGGCTTCGTCGAGGCGCTGCGCGCGGCCGGGCTGACGCCCGACCACCGGCTCTATTTCCTCTGCCGCTCCGGCGCGCGCAGCCTCGCCTCGGCGCGGGCGGCGCGCGCGGCAGGATTCCCCCAGGTCTTCAACATCCGCGACGGGTTCGAAGGGCCAGTGGACGGGCTGAGCCACCGCCGGACGGTCTCGGGCTGGATCGCCTCGGGACTGCCCTGGCGGCAGCGGTAACGCCGCATCCGGTCAGGCTGCGATCAGCCGGACCAGGTAGGTGGCGGCCGAGCCGGTGTCGGCGATGCACTCCACCGCGATCTCGTCCCAGAGCGCGGCGGTGGCGACGGTGGCGTCGGCCGGCGCGAAGGTGACGTTCGCGCCCTTCGCCACGCTCGCGTTGCCGGCGGCGGCGCGGCGCACGACGCAGGCGAAGCCCTTCCCCAGCCCCGCAGGCAGGGTCAGGGTCCGGTTCGTACCGTCGCACTCCACCACCCGCCCGTTGTCCGCCGCGGTCGCGGCGCGATTGCCGGTGAGCGCAGCATAGGAGCCTGCGCCGCCGATCGCGGCGATGGTCGCGGTACGGCTCGCCCCGGTGCCGGCGAAGCTGATCGCGAGGTTCGCCCCGGCCAGCACCATCGCCTCGGTCTGGCCCCGTGCGCTTGCGTTGAAGTCGGTAACGTGCGCCGCGGTGTGGGTGTGGCTGGTACCGGCCTTGCCGTCGAGCGTGGCCTGGAGGTTGGTGACGTCGGCGATGGCGTGGCCGTGCGCGGCGGCCGCCGCGCCCAGCGTGCCGCGCGCCGTGGCGGCATCGGCGTCGTCGAGCAGCGTCCGCGCGAAGCCCGTCACGGCCATCAGCGCTGCGGCATTCGCCCCGGTGTAGTAGGCGACCCGGTCGGCCGCCGGCGTGAGGTTGTCGATCGCGTCGATCGCCGCGGGCATGCCAGTCAGGGCCGACCAGTCGGTCGAGCCGCCGCCCGTGCCGACATCATCGGTGCCGGGCGCCCAGGCCGAGCCGTTCCACTTCAGCACCTGACCCGACGCGGCGCCCGCCTGGGCGAGCTTGCCGGGGGCGATCGTGCCGCTGATGTCCGCCTCGGTGTGGGTGTGCGCGAGATTGGCCTTGGCGTCGAGCGCGGCCTGGAGGCCATTGACGCCGTTGATGGTGTGGTTGTGCACCGTGGCGGCCGCCCCGATGGTCGAGCGCGCGGTGGCGGAGTCGACATCGTCCAGCAGGCTGCGCGCGAAGGGCGTGACGGGGGTCAGGGCCGAAGCCGCCGCGCCGGTGTAGTAGGCGAACTGGTCGGCCGCCGGGGAGAGCCCGTCGATCGCGTCGATCGCCGCCGGAATGCCGGTCAGGGCCGACCAGTCGGCCGAGCCTCCGCCCGTGCCGACGCTGTCCGCCGCCGGCGCCCAGGCCGAGCCGTTCCACTTCAGCACCTGGCCGGAGCTGGCGCCGGCCTGGGCGAGCTTGCCCGGCGCGATCGTGCCGATGATGTCGGCCTCGGCATGGGTGTGCACGGCCGAAGCGAGGGTGGCGCGCACCTGACCCACGGTGAGCTTGACGGTCGTGCCGTTCTGGTTGGCGACCAGCTCGTCGGCGTTGTTGGCGGAGGACGTCGAGGGGTACTGCGAGATTCTGAGAGGACCGGACATCGGCTGCTCCTTGGACGGTCGGGGCGCCGCCGGCACGACGGCGGCATGGACGGGGTGGCGGTCACGCCTCCCCCACGGCACGAGGCATCTCGACGGGGGGCGGGGCTTTGCGGTAGTGGACGAACGCGGGCGGGCCTGTCGGTCCTCGGCGCTGCCGTAGCTCAGTGGTAGAGCACTCCCTTGGTAAGGGAGAGGTCGTGAGTTCAATCCTCACCGGCAGCACCATCCGCCCTGCCCGAGGCGTCGGCCCGGGCGGCACTCAGACCAGCGCGGCGACGTTCACCGAGGTTCCGGCATGCGCGGTCACGTGCAGGATCGAGAACGTGTCGCTCGAGCGCGAGAGCACCATGTCGCCGCGCCGCACCAGGTGCGCCGCCGGATTGAAGTAGCCGGCCGACAGGGTCTGGGTCCGCGTGTCGTTGTCGGTGCGGTAGTGCCACAGCGTGAAGCCGTTGGCGTAGGCGAGCACGGACAGGCTCTGGATCTCGAAAGGCATCGGAACGCTCCTTGGGGCGGGGCTGGAGGAGAAGCGCGGCAGGACCTGCCGGCGGGTGGCGGGCGCCTGAGAGGCGCGGCCGCGGCTTCAGGCTCGGCAGGCAGGCCTAGCCCTGAAGGATCGGTGCGCCGGCCTCGTCGAGGATGGGATTGCCGGCTTCATCGAGGATCGCGTCGCCCGGCAGGTCGGGCGGCTCGATCGGGACATCCCCGACGACCGACGCGACCGCGACCGTTGCCCCGTCATTCGAGCTCACGCGCAGGACCCGGGCCCCGTCCGTCGCGTTCAGCAGGATCACGTCGTCGGGACGCACATAGGTGCGCGCCTCATCGAAATAGCCATCCGCGAGGATCGCGGCCACGCCATCCTCGACGGTGGCGTAGGTCCAGAGTGTGAAGCCGGCGGCGTAGGACAGCACGGCGAGGTTGTTCGGCACGAACGCCATGGCGGGATCGACCCCTCTGCGCAGGGCGGCGCGCCCGACACGGCGAGGCGTCGGGACGGCGGCAAGGGTGAGGTTGGGGCGGCCAGGACGGTGCAGCTCGCAGGGCAGCGATTCCCCGGGGCGCACCACTCCCGTGACGCCGCGCAGGCTGCCAATCATTGGGATTGCAGTCAAGGAAAATATTCACATTGCGGCGTCTCGCACCTTCCGCGCAGGCTGCCGCGACGGGTCGACCGGACGGCCCGGCGTGATACGGTGCCACCCGAGCCTCCGCGCGATCGGCCCCGCGCGGGCTTCCATCAACGAGGGAGAACACCGGGACGATGACCACGCACGCCCCCGCGATGCGCCGCCTCATCCTCGGCGCGATCGCCGCCGGCGCCCTGGCGGCCCTGCCCGCCACGCCGTCCGGCGCCCAGAGCCAGACCGTCAATGTCTACAACTGGAACGACTACATCGACCCCGATGTGCTGGCGCGGTTCCAACGCGAGACCGGCATCACCGTCCGCTACGACGTGTTCGAGAGCCTGGAAACGCTCGAGGCGAAACTGCTCGCCGGGCGGTCGGGCTACGACATCGTCGTGCCCACCAACGAGCCCTCGTTCTCGCGGCTGATCGCGGCCGGCGCGTTGCAGCCGCTGGACCGGGCGAGGATCAAGAACTGGTCAAATCTCGACGCCACGCTGATGCAGCGGCTGGTCGCGTCCGACCAGGGCAACCGTCACGGTGCGATCTATCTCTGGGGCACGATCGGGCTCGGCATCAATGCCGCGCGCATCCGCGAGGTGGCGCCCGACGCGCCGCTCGACTCCTGGGAGCTGCTGTTCAAGCCCGAGCACGCGAGCCGGATCGCGCGCTGCGGCATCGTCATGATGGACAGCCAGATCGACGTGCTGCCGACGGTGCTGCGCTACCTCGGGATCGATCCGAACAGCACCGCAGAGGCCGATCTCCGCCGCGTCGAGCAGACGCTGATGGCGATCCGCCCGCATATCCGCACCTTCTCGACCGGCGGCGCGATCGAGCTGCTCGCGACCGGCCAGGCCTGCCTCGCCTTCGCCTATTCGGGCGATGCGATCCAGGCCGCCGACCGCGCGCAGGAGGCAGGCCAGGGCGTGGAGGTGAAATATGTCGCGCCGAAGGAGGGTGCCCAGCTCTGGTTCGACGTGCTCGCGGTCCCGCGCGACGCGCCGAACCGCGACAACGCGCACCGGCTGATCGACTTCCTGCTCCAGCCCGACGTGATGGCCGCGATCACCAACCACGTGCACTACCCGAACGCGGTACCCGCCTCGAAGCCGATGATCGAGCCGGACATCCTGGCCGACCGCAACGTCTACCCGGCCGAGGAGGATTTCGCGCGGTTCTTCACCGTCACCGCCGTGCCGCAGGCGGTGGAACGCGCGCGCAGCCGCCTGTGGGCGAGGTTCAAGGCCGGCCGCTGAGACGGTGCAGAAGGCGAACCTTGCCCCTCCGGGCGCGCCGGAACCCTGGCGCGACCCGGAGGCGGAGCCCTATCTCCGCATCCTCGGCGTAACCAAGCGCTTCGGCGCGACCGTCGCGGTCGACGACGTCACGCTCGACATCTATCGCGGCGAGCTGTTCTGCCTGCTCGGCGGGTCGGGCTCGGGCAAGACGACGCTGCTGCGCATGCTCGCCGGCTTCGAGCGGCCCGATGCGGGGCGCATCCTGCTCGACGGCGAGGACGTCGCCGACGTGCCGCCCTATGCGCGCCCGGTGAACATGATGTTCCAGTCCTACGCGCTGTTTCCGCACATGACGGTGGCGCAGAATGTCGCCTTCGGGCTGCGCATGGAGGGCATGCCGAAGGCCGAGATCGCCGCGCGCGTCGCGGCGATGCTCGAGCTCGTCCGGCTCGGCGGCATGGAGAAGCGCCGCCCGCACGAGCTCTCGGGCGGGCAGAAGCAGCGCGTGGCGCTGGCGCGCAGCCTGGTGAAGCGCCCCAAGCTGCTGCTGCTCGACGAGCCGCTCGGCGCGCTCGACAAGAACCTGCGCGAGCAGACCCAGTTCGAGCTCGGCAACATCCAGGAGACGACCGGCATCACCTTCATCATGGTCACGCACGACCAGGAGGAGGCGATGACCATGGCCACACGGCTTGCGGTCATGCACCACGGCTATCTCGCCCAGGTCGGCACGCCGGCGGAGGTCTACGAGTATCCGCAGGCGCGCCTCGTCGCGGAGTTCCTCGGCACCGCCAACGTGTTCGAGGGGATCGTGACGGCAGCCGGGGCGAGCGGTGCCGTGGTCGAGTCGATCGCGTTCGATGCGTTCTTCGAAAGCGATACCGATCCGCCCAAGCCCGAAGGCGCGCGCGTGTTCGTCGCGGTGCGGCCGGAGAAGATGCGCGTGCGCAAGGGGGCCGAGCGAGAGAGGCCGGGCACCAACCGCCTGGTCGGCACCGTGCGCGACATCGCCTATTACGGCGACTTCTTCATGTTCGTGGTCGATCTGCCCGGTGGCGGAACGGTACGCGTGAGCCAGCCGAATCAAGCGCGCATCACCGAACTGCCGATCACCTGGGGGGACGACGTGACGGTGGAGTGGCCTCCGCACGCGACCGTGGTGCTGCCGGAATGAGACGTCGTCTGCCCTCCAGCCGAGCGCTGGTGCTGGCACTCCCCTTTGCCTGGCTCGGGCTGTTCTTCCTCGCGCCGTTCCTGATCGTCGCCAAGATCGCGGTGAGCGAGGCGGCGCTCGGCATCCCGCCCTATGCGCCGGTCGCACGCTGGAGCGACGAAGGTGTCGTGTCGCTCGTGCTGAACCTCGGCAGCTTCGCGCTGCTGGTCGAGGACAGCTTCTATCTCGACGCCTATCTGCGCTCGGTCCGCGTGGCGGGCATCTCGGCGCTGCTGTGCCTCGCGCTCGGCTATCCGATGGCCTATGCGATCGCACGTGCCTCCGAGCACCGGCGCAACCTGCTGCTGCTGCTCGTGGTGCTGCCGTTCTGGACCAGCTTCCTGCTCCGCGTCATGGCCTGGATCGGACTGCTCGCCGACAACGGCGTCCTCAACAACCTCCTGATCGGCGCGGGCCTCGTCGCGGAGCCGGTGCGGCTGCTCTACACCGACGCGGCCCTCTATCTCGGCATCGTCTACTGCTACCTGCCCTTCATGGTGCTGCCGCTCTACGCCAACCTGGCGAAGCTCGACCCCGTGCTGCTGGAGGCGGCGGCGGATCTCGGCGCGCGGCCCTGGCGCGCCTTCGTGGCGGTGACGCTGCCGCTGTCGCTGCCCGGCATCCTCGCCGGCATGATGCTGGTGTTCATCCCCGCCGTGGGCGAGTTCGTCATCCCCGAACTGCTCGGCGGCCCGGACGCGCAGCTGATCGGACGGGTGCTCTGGACCGAGTTCTTCACCAACCGCGACTGGCCGATGGCCTCGGCGCTCGCGGTCGTGCTGCTGCTGCTGCTCGTGCTGCCGATCGCCTGGTTCCAGCACCTCCAGGGTCGCGCGACGGGGGGAGGATGAGCGGGCGGCTGGGCCGGGTCTGGATCGCGCTCGGGGTCGGCTATGCCTTCCTCTACATCCCGATCGCGCTGCTGGTGGTGCTGTCGTTCAACGACAGCCGGCTGGTGACGATCTGGACCGGGTTCTCGCTGCGCTGGTACGGCGCCCTGTGGCGCAACGACGCGCTGGTGAACGCGGCCTTGCTGTCGATCCGCATCGCCGCCGTGGCCGCCACCGGGGCGACCGTGCTCGGCATGGCGGCAGGCTTCGCGCTCGCCCGGTTCGGCGCGTTCCGCGGCCGCGGCCTGTTCGGCGCGATGGTCGCCGCGCCACTGGTCATGCCGGAGGTGATCACCGGGCTCAGCCTGCTGCTGCTGTTCGTGGCCATGGCCGAGTCGGTCGGCTGGCCGGGCGAGCGCGGCATCACCACGGTGACGATCGCGCACACCACCTTCGCCACCGCCTATGTCGCGGTGGTGGTGCAGTCGCGCCTGACCGATTTCGACCGCTCGCTCGAAGAGGCCGCGCTCGATCTCGGCGCCCGTCCCTGGCGCGTGTTCGCGCTGATCACCCTGCCGCTGATCGCCCCTGCGCTCGCCTCGGGCTGGCTGCTCGCCTTCACCCTGTCGCTCGACGACCTGGTGATCGCCTCCTTCACCTCCGGCCCTGGCGCCTCCACCCTGCCCATGGTGGTGTTCTCGGCACTGAAACTCGGGCTGACCCCGGAGCTGTTCGCGCTGGCGACCGTGATCATCGTCGTGGTCAGCGTCGGATTGCTGCTCGCCCTGCGTCTGGGCCGGGTTGCGTCCGCCCGGGCCGGCGGCTAGCGTCCGGGGTCGCTCATTCGCCTTGCACAAGGGTTTTCGGGGCCTGCCCGCATGTCGCTCACTGCCCAGCGGCTCGACCGCATCTCGCCTTCGCAGACGATCGCAATCAGCCAGAAGGCGCGTGCACTCGCGGCCGAGGGCCGCGACATCATCAGCCTGTCCGCCGGCGAGCCCGATTTCGATACGCCCGAGAACATCAAGCGCGCGGCGATCGCGGCGATCCAGCGCGGCGAGACCAAGTACACCGACGTCGCCGGCACCAGGGCGCTGCGCGAGGCGATCTGCCTCAAGTTCAAGCGCGACAACGGGCTCGACTACATGCCCGACGAGGTGATGGTCTCCACGGGGGGCAAGCAGGTCATCTTCAACGCGAT
Source organism: Elioraea sp. (assembly GCF_051860475.1). NCBI lineage: Bacteria > Pseudomonadati > Pseudomonadota > Alphaproteobacteria > Acetobacterales > Elioraeaceae > Elioraea > Elioraea sp. The sequence goes on from NZ_JBHYDW010000017.1 coordinate 25,746, forward strand.
GATCGCGACCCTCGACCCGGGCGATGAGGTGGTGATCCCGACCCCGTGCTGGGTCTCCTACCCGGACATCGTCAGCCTGGCCGAGGGCAAGCCGGTGTTCGTCGCCTGCCCGCAGAACAACGGCTTCAAGCTGCGTGCCGAGGACCTCGAGGCGGCGATCACGCCGAAGACGAAGTGGTTCATGCTGAACAACCCGTGCAACCCCACCGGCGCCGCCTATTCGGCCGCCGAGCTGAAGGCCCTGACGGATGTCCTGCTGCGCCATCCGCAGGTGATGGTGTTCACCGACGACATCTACGAGCATCTCGCCTATGACGGATTCAAGCCCGCCACGGTGGTGCAGGTCGAGCCGCGCCTGAAGGACCGCACGCTGACGATGAACGGCTGCTCCAAGGGCTATGCCATGACCGGCTGGCGCATCGGCTTCTGTGGCGGGCCGAAGGCGCTGATCAAGGCGATGGACAAGCTGCAGAGCCAGTCCACCTCCAACACCTCCTCGGTCAGTCAGGCCGCGGCCGTCGAGGCGCTGAGCGGGCCGCAGGAGTCGATCAAGGCGATGGTCGAGGTCTACCGGACCCGCCGGGACCTCGTGGTGGAGGCGCTGAACGCCTGCCCAGGTCTCGTGTGCCGCAAGCCGGAGGGCGCGTTCTACGTGTTCGCCGGAATCCATGGATGCCTCGGCAAGACCTCGCCGGGCGGGCGCCGGATCGAGACCGACGAGGACTTCGTCACCGCGCTGCTCGAGGAGGAGGGAGTAGCCGCGGTGCACGGCACGGCCTTCGTGGCACCCGGGCACATGCGCATCAGCTACGCCACCGACACCGAGAGCCTTCGGGAAGCGTGCGGGCGCATCCGCCGTTTCTGCGATGGACTGCACTGAGCCCACGCGCTTCGCCCGAGGTCCCGCCATGCCGGCACTCGCCAACCGCCTGAAGCAGGTCGAGGTCGCGGCCTCGGTCGTGATGACCAACAAGGCGCGCGCGCTGCGCGCGGCCGGGCACACGGTGATCAGCCTCGCCGTCGGCGAGCCTGATTTCGAGACGCCGCCGCATGCGGTCGAGGCGGCACACAAGGCGGCGCTCGCCGGCGACACGCACTACCCGCCGCAGGACGGCGCGCCGGCGCTGAAGGCCGCCGTGCAGCGCAAGTTCAAGCGCGACAACGGGCTCGACTACGCGCTCGACGAGATCATGGTGTCGAACGGCGGCAAGCAGATCATCGCCAACGCCTTCCTCGCCACGATCGACGAGGGCGACGAGATCATCATCCCGACCCCGTACTGGATCAGCTACGCCGAGCAGGCCAAGCTCACCGGCGGCAAGCCGGTGTTCGTCGCCTGCCCGCAGAACAACGGCTTCAAGCTCCGCCCCGAGGACCTCGAAGCCGCGATCACGCCGAAGACCAAGTGGTTGGTGCTGAACAGCCCGAGCAACCCGTCGGGCGCGGCGCTGTCGGCCGACGAGCTGCGCGCGATCGGCACGGTGGTCGCCCGGCACCCGGACATGTGGGTGCTGTCGGACGACATGTACGAGCACATGGTCTATGACGGGTTTGCGTTCACCACCCTCGCCCAGGTCGCGCCCGAGACACGTGCGCAGGTGCTGACGGTGAACGGCGCCTCCAAGGCGTATGCGATGACCGGCTGGCGGATCGGCTTCTGCGGCGGGCCGAAGGCGCTGGTGAAGGCGATGGTCAACGTGCAGGGCCAGCTCTCGTCGGGTGTCTGCACGGTCGCGCAGGCGGCGGCCGCCGCCGCGCTCGACGGTCCGCAGGACGTGGTGGCGGAGCGGGCCGCGATCTATCGCGCGCGGCGCGACCTTGTCGTCGAGATGCTGAACCAGGCGCCAGGCATCGTGTGCCACAAGCCCGAGGGCGCGTTCTACGTCTATCCCAACATTGCCGGCTGCCTCGGCAAGACCTCCGCCGGCGGGCGGCGGATCGAGACCGACTACGACTTCGTGCTGGCCCTGATCGAGGAGCACCACGTCGCGGCCGTGCACGGGGGCGCCTACGGGATGAGCCCCTATGTGCGCGTCTCCTACGCCACAGACACCAAGAGCCTGCGCGAGGCCTGCGCCCGCATCCAGGCGTTCTGCGCGGGGCTCGTCTGACCATGACCACCCTGCCGGGGATCCGCCAGGGCCGGGACGACGACGCCCCCGGCTACATCACGCTGATCGGCGAGTGCTGGTCGGAGTACCCCGGCTGCGTGCTGGACGTGGACGGCGAGGTGCCGGAGCTGCGCCTGTTCGCCACGCATGTCGGCGAGCGCGGCGGCGCGCTCTGGACCGCCGAGGCTTCGGGCCGGATCGTCGGGATGGTCGCGGCCACGCCGATGCGCGAGGACTCCGCGTGGGAGATCGCACGCATGTATGTCGCCCGGCCGTTCCGGGGCACGGGTCTTGCCGCCCGCCTGCTCGCGACCGCCGAGGGCCATATCCGCGCCTCGGGCGCGCGCCGGGTGGTGCTCTGGACCGACACGCGCTTCGAGGCCGCGCACCGGTTCTACGAGAAGCACTCCTTCATCCGGGCGGGCTCGATCCGCGTGCTCGACGACAAGAGCCGCAGCCTGGAGTTCCGCTATGCCAAGCCGGTGGCCGGCACGGTGGTCGAGGTGCTGGACGCCGCCGCCGCGGTCTCGGCCGAGCGGCGCCTCGCCGAGGTGCTGAAGGCCTGCGTCGACGACGGCGCGGTGGTGGGCTTTCTGTCCCCCCTCGCCACCGAGAAGGCGCGCAGCTTCTGGCGCGACCGCGCCGCCGAGGTGGCGGCCGGCAAGCGGGTCATCCTGTGCTGCTGGGTGGACGGCGTGATCGCCGGCTGCCTGCAGCTCGACCTCGACACGCCCGAGAACCAGAGCCACCGCGCCGAGGTGCGCCAGCTGATCGTGCATCCTGCGATCCGCCGCAGGGGCGTCGGCCGCGAGCTGATGGCGCGGATCGACCAGGCGGGGCTCGCGCATGGCCGGCGGCTGCTGGTGCTGCGCACCTGGCCGGGCGGACCGGCCGAGACGATCGTGCGCAGCCTGGGCTGGTCCTTCGTCGGCGTGATCCCAGGCTACGCGATCCGCCCCACCGGCGAGCCGGTGGACGAAGGCTACTGGTGGAAGCGGGTGGAGTAGCGGCTCACAGGAACCCCGCCAGCGCGGCCAGCGTCTCCACCGGCGCCTCCTCGGCGATGTAGTGGCCGGACGGCATCGCCGCGCCGCGCACGTCGTCCGCATAGAGCCGCCAGATCGCCGGCACGTCGTACCATGCGCCGACCCGGCCTTTCGCCCCCCACAGCACGAGCAGCGGGCAGCGTATGCGTTCGCCTGCCGCGCGACTCGCCCGGTCGTGCACGAGATCGATCGTCGCGGCGGCGCGGTAGTCCTCGCAGATCGCCGCGATCGTGCCCGGCTCGTTCAGCGCGGCGAGATAGTCGGCGAAGGCTTCCGGGGCGAAGAAGTCCGGCGGCACGCCGTGCTTGCCGCTGTGGCTCAGCAGCCAGAAGCGTGGATCGGCGGCGATCAGGGTCTCGGGGAAGGGCGCCGGCTGGGCCAGGAAGAACCAGTGGTAGTAGCCCATGGCGAAGGCCATGTCGGCGCGCTCGAAATGCTCGAGCGTGGGGATGATGTCGAGCAGGGCGGCGCGCTCGACCCGGTCCGCGTGGTCGAGCATCAGCCGGTGGCTCACGCGCGCGCCGCGGTCGTGGCCGACCAGCCGGAACCGGTCGAAGCCGAGTCCTGCCATCAGCGCGACCATGTCGTCCGCCATCGCGCGCTTGGCGTAGGCCGCGTGATCGGCCGAGGGCGACGGCTTGGAGGAGAACCCGTAGCCGCGCAGGTCGGGACAGACGACCGTGAAGCGCCCGGCGAGGGCGGGCGCGACCGCGTGCCACATCAGATGCGTCTGCGGGTTGCCGTGCAGCAGCAGCACCGGCGGACCGGCCCCGCCGATCCGCGTGCGCAGCGTGATCCCCGGCGCGACCTCGATGCTGCGGAGTGTGAACCCTGGAAACACCGTCGTACCTCCCGCCCCGCCTGAGAGGACAAAGCCTGGGCTCGGTCCGCGCCCATGGCAATCGCCAGCCGCCTGACCAACGGCCCAGCAACGAGCAAAAAAAGAGGGTCCAGGTTGCCCCGGACCCCCAGTCAACAGGGAGGCTTCACGTCTGGGAGACGAAGGGGTCCGAAGACCCCGGTTTCCGGCAACGTCGCCGGAACTGGCTCGGCCAACGCCGAAACTCCATTAAATCTATCAACGAAGGCGGCTAACCCGTGTGATGTGCGTCAATCGACAACACGGAAGGTAGGCTCGGGATCCATTCTGCTGCATCGCGAAATGCCAAGGGCCGACATGCGTGTGCCGCATGACCGAATCTGCAACCCCGCCGCGAGTCGGATCAACCCCTGTTTGCGCTCGGGACCCTGGTCGGTGCGCGACGGCGCACTCGGATCACCCCTTCTCCGCAAGATGGGTGAGCAGGAAGTCGCGGAACACCGACACGCGCTTCGAGTTCCGGAGCTCTTCGGGGTAGACGAAATAGGCCTCGACCTTCGGCGCCTTGATGTCCGGCAGCACGCGCACGAGCTCGCGCGTCTCCTCGACCATGTAGTCCGGGATCGCCGCGATCCCGAGGCCGCTCTTCACCGCGAGCAGCAATCCGTAGATGGAGTTGGTCTCCAGCACCGGCCGGCGCGTGATGCCCTGGCGTTTGCCCGCATCCAGGACCCAGTTGATGTCGGGGACGGGGGGCCTGTAGTCGCCGAACACGAGCAGGCGATGCTGGTCGAGGTCCTCGGCGCGCTCCGGCACGCCGACTCGCTTGAGGTAGTCGGGCGAGGCGACCAGCATCCAGCTCATCGTCAGCAGGTGGCGCTGGATCAGATCGGGCTGGCGCGGCGGGTGCATCCGGATCGCGACATCGGCCTCGCGCATGGCGAGGTCGAGGTCCTGGTCGTCGAGCACCACCGAGAAGGAGATCTCAGGGTAGCGATCGAGGAAGTCCTTGACCCGGGGAGCAAGCCAGGTCGAGCCGAACGCCACCGTGGTCGTGACCTTGAGCCGGCCGGTCGGCTTCTCCTTGCTCTCGGTCAGCATCGCCTCGGTCATCGCGAGCTTGGCGAACACCTCGCGTACGGTGCGGTTCAGCGTCTCGCCCTGCTCGGTCAGGATCAGCCCACGCGCGTGGCGGTGGAACAGCGGAACCTGGAGCGCCTCCTCAAGCGCCGAGATCTGCCGGCTCACCGCGGACTGCGAGAGGTTCAGCGTCTCGCCCGCATGGGTGAAGCTTCCGGCCTCGGCGACCGCGTGGAAGACCCGCAGCTTGTCCCAGTCGATCATCGTCCTGTCCTGCCCCGGTTCGCGGGCGCAGCGCCACAGCCTGCCCCCCTCCCCGGGACGGAGCGGCAGGGCGGTGCGTCGGCGTTTCGCACCCGGTGCCCGCGGCAGGAGACTCGGCGCCACGGGCGTTGTGATGGTGCCGCCGAGAGGCGGCCGTTGTCACCTGGAATGACAATGTTCCAGGCGTGATCCGACGGCCCGCACCGGCGGGCCGAAGCTCAGTCCGCCGCCAGTGCCGGCTGCGCCGGCGCAGCGGCAAGGAACTTCTCGGCCTCCAGCGCGGCCATGCAGCCCGTGCCGGCCGCCGTGACCGCCTGACGGAACACCTTGTCCTGCACGTCCCCGGCGGCGAACACGCCGGGCACGGAGGTGCGCGTGCTGTCGGGCGCGGTGAGGATATAGCCCTCCGCGTCCATCTCGAGCTGGCCCCTGAACAGCGCGGTGGTCGGGGTGTGGCCGATCGCGACGAACACGCCGTCAAGCGCCAGTTCCTGGGCCAGGCCGGTGCGCGCGTGGCGGAGCCGGAGCCCGGTCACGCCCGGCGGGTCCTCCGTGCCGAGGATCTCGTCCACCACGTGGTCCCAGACGACCGTGATCTTCGGGTTGGCGAACAGCCGCTGCTGGAGGATCTTCTCGGCGCGCAGGCTGTCGCGCCGGTGCACCAGCGTGACCTCGGCGGCGTGGTGGGTGAGGTAGAGCGCCTCCTCGACCGCGGAGTTGCCGCCGCCGATCACGGCCACCCGCTTGCCCCGGAAGAAGAACCCGTCGCAGGTGGCACAGGCCGACACACCGAACCCCTGGAGTTTCCGTTCGGACGGGATGCCGAGCCAGCGTGCCTGCGCGCCCGTGGCGATCACCACCGAGTCGGCGAGGTAGCGCGTCCCGGAGTCGCCAGTGGCGCGGAATGGCCGGCCCGAGAGGTCGATCGCCGTGACGATGTCCTCGATCACCCGGGTGCCGACATGCTCGGCCTGCTTGCGCATCTGCTCCATCAGCCACGGGCCCTGGATCACATCGGCGAAGCCCGGGTAGTTCTCGACATCGGTGGTGATCATGAGCTGCCCGCCCGGCTGGAGCCCGGCGACCAGCACGGGCTTCAGAGCCGCGCGCGCCGCATAGATCGCGGCCGTGTAGCCGGCAGGCCCGGCGCCGATGATCAGCACCGGCGAGGTGATCGTGTCCGCCATCGCCTCCTCGTTCTCGGGGTAACGAAGATATTGCCCCGGGCGCGGCAGGAGCAAGGCGAGCCAGTGCCGCCCGGTGGCTTTCCTGCCCAGGGATTCGGGAATAATCTTGCGCGGATAGACCCCCGGGAAACGTTCAGGACTATCCGATGCGCAAGTCTCCGGCCGCAACCCCCGTGCTGGACGGGATCGACCGTCGCATCCTCGCCGAGCTCCAGGAGGACGGGCGGATGACGAATGTCGAACTTGCCCGGCGCGCCGGCATCTCGGCGCCGCCGTGCCTGCGGCGGGTGCGGCGGCTCGAAGAGGCCGGCGTGATCCGCGGCTACCACGCCGAGACCGACGCGGCGATGCTCGGCTGGGAGGTGCTGTTCTTCGCCGTGGTGGGGCTCGACAGCCAGCGGCAGTCGGTCCTGGACGCGTTCGAGCAGATGGCGAACGCCTGGCCCGAGGTGCGCGAGTGCCACATGATCCGTGGTGGCGGAGACTTCCTGCTGAAGCTGGTGGCGCGCGACACCGCGCATGAGAACGAGCTGACGCGCCGGCTCACCGAGGCGCCGAGCGTCACCCGCGTGACCACGCTTCAGACCATCCGCACCGGCAAGGATGTCGCCGGGGTGCCGATCCCGCGCGACTGACCGGCGCGTCACGGGGTCAGAGGGAAGAACGGCGTCAGAGGGAAGAGGAGTGCGATGAGGCTTCAGGGACGCACGGCCATCGTCACGGGTGCCGCGAGCGGGATCGGGCGGCGCATCGCCGAACGCTTCGCGCTCGAGGGCGCGAGGATCGCGATCGCGGACCTCAACCGCGACGCCGCCGAGGCCGCGGCGGAGGCGATCCGCAGGCCCGGCGCGGAGGCGATGGCGGTGGCGATGGACGTCGCCGACGAGGGGGCCGTGCAGGCGGGAGTGGGGGCGGTGCTGACCGCCTGGGGGCGTGTCGACATCCTGGTCAGCAATGCCGGGATCCAGGTCGTGCACCCGGTCGAGGAGTTCAGCTTCGCCGAGTGGCGCAAGGTGGTCGGGATCCACCTCGACGGCGCGTTCCTGCTGACCCGAGCCTGCCTGCCCTCGATGTATGCGAACGGTCATGGGCGGATCATCTACATGGGGTCGGTGCACTCCAAGACCGCCTCGGTGCTGAAGGCGCCCTATGTGGCAGCGAAACACGGGCTGATGGGGCTCGCGCGCGTCGTGGCGAAGGAGGGGGCGAAGAAGGGGGTGACCGCGAACGTGGTCTGTCCCGGCTTCGTGCTCACGCCCCTGGTCGAGAAGCAGATCCCGGAGCAGGCCAGGGAGCTCCACCTCTCCGAGGACCAGGTGGTCAAGACCGTCATGCTCAAGGAAACGGTGGACGGCGAGTTCACCACCGTCGACGACATCGCCGAGGTAACGCTGTTCTTCGCCGCTTATCCGAACGCGGCGCTGACCGGGCAGAGCCTGATCGCGAGCCACGGCTGGCACATGGAGTAGCGAGGCGGCATTCGCGGATTCAGCTGGGCGCGACCGCCCCGCGCCGCGCGCGCGATAGCCGGTCGCCAAAGATCAACACTTTGGCGATTCGGTATCAGAGATACCCCGCCGCGCGCAGCGAGGTGATCCCGGTCCGCCCGACGATCAGGTGATCGCCGACCGCGATGTCGACGATCGCGCAGGCGCGGCTGATCTCCTTCGTCAGCGCGATGTCCTGCCGGCTCGGCCGCGCATCGCCCGAGGGATGGTTGTGCACCAGGATCAGCTTGGCGGCGTGGAGTTCGAGCCCGCGCTTGATGACCTCGCGCGTGTGCACGGCAACGAAGTCAAGCGTGCCGCGTGCCTGAAGGTCGTCGGCGAGCAGCCGGTTGCGGTTGTCGAGGTAGAGCACGCGGAAATTCTCGACCCGCTCGCTCGCGAGCGAGGCGTAGACATAGGCCGAGAGCTGGTCCCAGTCCTCCAGCACCAGCCCGTCCTGCATGCGTGTGCGCAACAACCGCACCGCGGAGGCGTTCACGGCCTTGATGCAGACCGCCTGGTCGCGGGTGAGCCCAGCGCGCCGCGTGAGTTCCGCGATCGGCGCGGCGAGCACCTCGGCATAGCCCTCGAACGTGGCCATCAGCCGCTCGGCGAGACGGCGCGCCTCATCCGGCGTCGCGACCAGGGTCAGGAGGAACTCGAGCAGGGTGCGGTCGTCGAGCTGATCGGCGGCCTGCGCGACCACGAAGGCGTAGCGGTTGGTCGCGTCGAGGGTGGCCGGCACCTCCTTCGACAGGTTGTCGTGCGCCATGCTGTCATGCAGCGCCGCGGCCAGGGTTCTTGCGATCCCGGCATCGGCCGGCGGCGCAGCGTCATGCTGGCGCTGCTCGGTCAGCCGCGACAGCCGCGCGGTGAGAGCTTGGCGTTCCTGCTCAGAGACCTTGAGCCGATCGCGCAGCGTTTCCGCCTCGACCGCGCGCCGTCGCCGCTCGACCGCGCTGGCGGCGGCACGCCGCACCACGTCGATCACCTCGGCCATGCGGAACGGCTTCTTGATGAAGTCGAAGGCACGGACACGCACGGCGTCGATGGCGACGTCGGCGGTGGCCCCGCCCGTCATCACAACGACTTCGATCGCAACGCTCTCCTGACGGTCCCAGAGCAAGTCGCTCGCCAGCGAGATTCCGCTCTGCTCGGGCATCCGGAAATCCGTCAAAATAACGCAAATCGTGGTGTCGCCTTTGATCAGAGTCCAGGCCTGCATCGGTGAATAGGCCGGGATGACTTCGAAGCCATGCTGTGAAAGACCAAAGGTAATGAGGTCGACAATCGCCTTTTCATCGTCGACAACAAGAATTCTCGGTCTATCCGACTCAATAACCTGAGTTCCGGCGCCGTCGCCGTCCAGTTTCTCGATGCCCCGCCGCGCCATTGTCGACCTTCGCCCAGCTGTGTGGAGGGCAGTCTAGTGCGGCGGCATCGGCGGTGACACGGGATATTTGCATTAAACCGGCAGGAATCGGCAGGCTTGGTCCGGTAGTGGCCGGCCAGCAACGGATCGGGACTGTCATGCTATTGAAGGATGACCATGCGCCAGCATGCGCCAAGAGGCTGGGGCGGGGCCAACAGCCCGCCCCCGCCCCGCAGACCAGAGTGCGCGGCGGCCGCTCTACTGGTGTGCCACGATCGGCGGCGGCTCCTCCGCCATCCGGTAGGGATGGCCCGCGCAGTCCACCTCCGGGTTGATCGCGCTGAACAGGCCGAACGGGTTGTCCTTCCAGAGCCAGACATGCAGGTCGTAGTGGTGCAGCGCGCGCGGCATCAGCGGCTCGTGGCCTTCCATCGGTCCGTCGAAGGGCTGGCCGAAGATGTGCGGCCGTTCGGTGATGCCGGTCGCGAGCGGGATGAACCACTCCGCGGCGACCAGGTGCAGCCTGCCCGCGCGATCCGGCTCGTAGACCAGGATCTGCGGTCGGAACGGATCAGGCGTCGGGCCGATCAGCGCGGGGTTGAGGAAATGCACCCCCATGCCGCCGGTCGGATAGACCACGCAGCCGAGCGTGGAGAAGTAGCCGTCGCGGATCGCCACCACGGGGTCGGTGTACTTCGAGAGCGCGTCGCGGACCTCGATCAGCTGCGGGGAGAGCGTCGCGGGGCCGGTGCGTGTCGCGGCATGCGGGCCGTGCGCGGCGGCAGGCGCCGCGGCGATCGCGGCGGCGAGGGCCGCGGCCAGGCGGAGGGTGCCGCGCAGCGTGCGCGTTGCATGGATGGTCATCGTGGGTCTCCCTGCTGCGGACGGCGCGTCGTTGCGCGTCCACCACGGCGGCAGGATCAACGGCTCGGCTTTCCGCGGCCATCGCCGCGCTTCGCCGGAACTTTCCGGAAGTCGCCGCGCGAGTGGCGCTACACGCGTTTGACCCGGAACGCGGCACCTTCGAGTGCGGCGAGGATGTCGGCCCCGTGCGCCGCATCGCGCGCCTCCACCACAAGGTCGAGCTCGGCGGTGCGCACGGAGGGTGCTGCGAACAGCCGTTGATGCGCAACGTCGATGATGTTGCCGCCCGCCTGCGCGATCCGCCCGGCGACGTCGGCCAGCACACCGGGCCGGTCGGCGATGTCCACAGCGAGACGCAGCAGCCGCCCGTCGCGCACCAGGTCGCGCAGCAATACGTTCGCGAGGATGCGTGCGTCGATGTTCGCGCCGCACAGCATCACGCCCGCCTCGGCGCCGGCGAACAACGCGGGATGCGCGAGCAGTGCCGCGACGCCCGCCGCGCCCGCGCCTTCGGTGACGATCTTCGCCTCCTCGACCAGCAGTCCGATCGCCTCCTCGATCGCGCGTTCGGACACCACCAGAACGCGCTCGACATGGTCGCGGATGATCGCGAAGGGGCGCTCGCCGATGTCGCGCACGGCGATGCCCTCGGCGATCGTCGCTCCTCCGGTCTGCACCGGTTCACCGGCAAGACGTTGCGCACAGGCCGTCCAGCCCTCGACCTCCACGCCGATCACGCGCATGCCTGGACGCAGCGCACGCGCCGCGACTGCGCAGCCGGCAATCAGCCCGCCGCCGCCCACCGGAATCACGAGCGTATCGAGGGCGGGTGCATCCGCGAGCAGTTCGACCGCCGCCGTGCCCTGGCCGGCGATGATCGCGTCGTCGTCGTAGGGATGCACGATGGTCAGACCGCGCGCCGCAGCAAGGGCACGCGCGCGCTCGGCACTGTCCGACAGCGTCTCGCCGTGCAGTACCACGGTGGCGCCGTGCGCGCGCGTGCGCATCACCTTGGCGTTCGGCGTGGCCGCCGGCATCACCACGGTCGCCGGGATGCCGAGGCGGTGCGCGTGGTACGCCACCGCCTGCGCGTGGTTGCCCGCCGACATCGTGATCACGCCGGCGCGCCGCTCCGCGTCCGGGAGCGCGAGCAGCCGGTTCAGCGCCCCGCGTTCCTTGAAGCTTCCCGTGCGGTGCAGCGTCTCGAGCTTCAGCGCGAGCGACGCGACGCCCAGACGTGCGGCGAGCGCGTGCGCCTGAATGGTCGGCGTGCGAGCGACTCCCCCGGCGATCCGGGCTGCCGCTGCGACGATTTCGACTTGCGTGACCGCCATCGGAAATCGTCTATAGCGCAGGCCCAACGAACATCAAGGTTCAGCAATGGCTATGCCGACGACGATGCGCACACGCGAGGAGGAACTCCTGCGCGAGGCGTCGAAGCTCGGCCATGTGATCTCCGTGGGCAGGGGCAAGACGCTCCGCATGATCGATCACTCGATGCCCGCAATCTGTGCGCCTGGCATCAATCAGCCGCTCGCCGCTGCCGCCGCCGCGTCCTTCCAGGACGGGCTCTATCTCCGGTGCCGCGCAACGCACCAGTTCCATGTCTGGCGGTTCCACAGTGACGACGGGAAGATGTGGCGATCCAACATCCGTGGCCAACGCGAAGTGGGCCTCGCATTCAAGATCGGACAATGGTGGACACCGGTCGAGCCCGGCGCCGCGGAGGCCCAGCGCCTTGGCCTGGAGGAGCGCGAGGCTCGCGCCGGGCTGGCGCTCACGGCGGCCTGGAACGACATGCGCAACTTCACCCGCGCCACCATGCTGCAGAATGGGCACTTCTTCTATGGCCGGGCCGCGCCTCAGCAGGACGGCCAGGCGCTGCTGCCCGGCGGCTGGCCGCAGCTCTTCGTCATGTATCAGTGGCTCTACGCGCTGTTCGATCGGCAGGAGAGCCAGCCGACCGGGCGGTGACCGGCGCGGCGCAGGCTCAGCCGAATCCGACCGCGGTGATCTCGTAGCTCTTCGCCCCGCCCGGCGCGGGCACCTCGACCACGTCGCCCACCTTCTTGCCCAGGATCGCCCGCGCCACCGGCGAGGAGATGCTGATCAGCCCCTTCTTGATGTCGGCCTCGTGCGCGCCGACGATCTGCCAGGTGCGCTCCTCCTCGGTCTCCTCGTCCACCAGCGTGACCTTGGCGCCGAACATCACCTGGCTGCCCGACAGCTTGGAGATGTCGATCACCTCGGCCGAGGCGATGATCGCCTCCAGCTCGGCCACCCGCCCCTCGATGAAGCTCTGACGTTCGCGCGCGGCATGGTACTCGGCGTTCTCCGACAGATCGCCATGGGTGCGCGCCTCGGCGATCGCGCGGATCACGGCAGGCCGCTCGTTGCTCTTCAGATGCCGGAGTTCATCCTCCAGTCTTGCCAGGCCCTCGGCCGTCATCGGGAATTTCTGCACGGGAGGCGTCCTCTCCGAACCCTTGTCGCGTATCACCGGCACGACCGAACGGTCGGGACGGGCGATCAGCTTGCCCCGTTTCCGACCTCTGTCAAACGACGCTGCGCGCCCCCGGTTTCCCGGGCAGGCGCGCCGCATCGTCCTAGAACGATCCGTGAAAATACGACTGGAGGGGTGCGACTTCAAGCGTGCCGGCCTTCAGGGCGGCAATCGCGTGCACCGCCGCCCGTGCGCCAGCAAGTGTCGTATAGTGCGGCACGTTGTGCGTCAGCGCCGAGCGGCGGATGTCGAAGCTGTCGGAAACGCTGCGGCCGCCCGAGGTCGTGTTGATCACCAGCTGGAAGGCGCCGGACTTGATCGCGTCCACACAGTGGGGCCGCCCCTCCAGCACCTTGTTCACGACCGTCACCTCGACTCCGGCCTCGCGGATCGCCGACGCGGTGCCGCGCGTCGCGGTGAGCGCGAAGCCCATGTCGGTGAGCCGCCGCGCCAGCGCCACCGCCGCCTGCTTGTCGCCATCCTTGACGCTGATGAACGCCGTGCCGCTCGCCGGAAGCCGTACCCCGGCGCCGAGCTGGCTCTTGGCGAAGGCGCGCTCGAAGCTCGCGTCCAGCCCCATCACCTCGCCGGTCGACTTCATCTCCGGCCCCAGCAGCACATCGACATTCGGGAAGCGCGCGAACGGGAACACGCTTTCCTTCACCGCGACGTGGCGGCTGACCGCCTCGTCATCCAGCCGGAACGAGAAGAGCTTGGCGCCGGCCATCACCTTCGCGCCGATCTTCGCCACCGGCACGCCCGTCGCCTTGGCGACGAAGGGCACGGTGCGCGACGCGCGCGGGTTCACCTCCAGCACGTTGATCGTTCCGTCCTGGATCGCGTACTGCACGTTCATCAGCCCGACCACCTTAAGCGCCTTCGCCAAGGCCTCGGTCTCCGCACGCAGCTCCGCCACCAGTGCGGGCGACAGCGAGTAGGGCGGCAGCGAGCACGCCGAATCGCCCGAGTGGATCCCCGCCTCCTCGATGTGCTCCATCACGCCGGCGACATAGACCGTCTCGCCGTCGGCGATGCAGTCCACGTCCACCTCGATCGCGTCGTTCAGGTAGCGGTCGATCAGCACGGGGTTGTCCCCGGAGACGCGCACCGCCTCGCGCATGTAGCGGTGCAGCCCCTGCCGGTCGTGCACGATCTCCATCGCCCGCCCGCCCAGCACGTAGGACGGGCGGATCACCACCGGATAGCCGATCCGTTCGGCGATCGCCTCGGCCTCCTCGGCCGACCGCGCGGTGCCGTTCTCCGGCTGGCGCAGCCCGAGCTTCTTCAGAAGACCCTGGAACCGCTCGCGATCCTCGGCGATATCGATCGCATCGGCGGTCGTGCCCAGCAGCGGGATTCCCGCCGCGGCCAGCGCCTGGCTGAGCCTGAGCGGCGTCTGCCCGCCATACTGCACGATACAGCCGAGCACTGTGCCGTTCTGCTGCTCGCGGCGCACCAGCGCGATCACGTCCTCGCCCGTCAGCGGCTCGAAATAGAGCCGGTCCGAGGTGTCGTAGTCCGTGCTGACCGTCTCGGGGTTGCAGTTGACCATGATGGTCTCGAACCCCGCCTCCTTCAGCGCGTAGGCGGCGTGCACGCAGCAATAGTCGAACTCGATCCCCTGGCCGATCCGGTTCGGCCCGCCGCCGAGGATCACCACCTTGGTGCGGTCCGTCGGATCCGCCTCGCACTCGGCAGGCTCGATCCCGTTGCCCTCGTAGGTGGAGTACATGTAGGGCGTCAGGCTCTCGAACTCCGCCGCGCAGGTATCGATCCGCTTGTACACCGGATGCACGCCGAGCTTCGCACGCAGCCTCGCGACCTCGGCCTCCTTCACCCCCGCCAGCGCCGCAAGCCGCCGGTCCGAGAATCCCATCGCCTTCAGCCGCTGCAACCCGGCCGCCTCCTTCGGCAGACCTGCCGCACGCACCATCTCCTCGGCATGCACCACCGCCTCGATCTCGCGCAGGAACCACGGATCGAAGCGCGTGGCGCCATGAATCTCCTCCACCGTCAGCCCCTCGCGGAACGCCTGCGCCACCGCGAGCACGCGATCCGGCGTCGGCGTGGAGAGGGCCGCCAGGATCTCGCCCTTCTCCGCGCCCGCCAGCGCGTCCACCTCGTCGAGGCCCATCAGCCCTGTCTCGAGGCTCCGCAACCCCTTCTGCAACGCCTCCGCGAACGTCCGCCCGATCGCCATCGCCTCGCCGACCGACTTCATGCTCGTCGTCAGCAGCGCCGGCGTGCCGGGAAACTTCTCGAACGTGAAGCGCGGCATCTTCACCACCACGTAGTCGATCGTCGGCTCGAAACTCGCCGGCGTCACCTTGGTGATGTCGTTCGCCAACTCGTCCAGCGTGTACCCGACCGCGAGCTTCGCCGCGATCTTCGCAATCGGGAACCCAGTCGCCTTCGACGCCAGCGCCGAGGATCGGCTAACGCGCGGATTCATCTCGATGATCACCATCCGCCCATCGGCCGGATTGATCGCGAACTGCACGTTCGACCCGCCGGTATCCACGCCGATCTCGCGCAGACACGCGATCGAGGCATCGCGCATCCGCTGATACTCCTTGTCGGTGAGCGTCAGCGCCGGCGCGATCGTCACCGAATCGCCCGTGTGCACGCCCATCGGGTCAAGATTCTCGATCGAACAGATGATGATGCAGTTGTCCGCACGGTCGCGGACCACCTCCATCTCGTACTCCTTCCAGCCGAGCACACTCTCCTCGATCAGCACCTCGGTGGTCGGCGACGCATCCAGCCCGCCGGTGACGATCGCCTCGAACTCCTCCATGTTGTAGGCGATACCGCCGCCCGTGCCGCCGAGCGTGAAACTCGGCCGGATCACCGCCGGCAGCCCGACCTGCTTCAGTGCTTCCCGCGCCTCCGCCAGCGAATGCGCAATCGCGCTCTTCGGGCTCTCGATGCCGATCTTCGCCATCGCGTCGCGGAACTTCAGCCGGTCCTCCGCCTTGTCGATCGCCTCGCGCTTCGCCCCGATCAGCTCGACGCCGTAGCGGTCCAGCACGCCCGCATCGGCGAGCTTCATCGCCGTGTTCAGCGCCGTCTGGCCGCCCATCGTCGGCAGCAAGGCATCGGGCCGCTCCTTGGCGATGATCTTCTCCACCATCTCCGGCGTGATCGGCTCGACATAGGTTGCATCCGCGAGCCCGGGATCCGTCATGATCGTTGCCGGGTTGGAGTTCACCAACACAACCCGATAGCCCTCGGCCTTCAGCGCCTTGCACGCCTGTGCCCCCGAGTAGTCGAACTCGCAGGCCTGACCGATCACGATCGGCCCGGCGCCGATGATCAGGATGCTGTGGATGTCTTCGCGCTTGGGCATGTCTTCACCTCCGCAAGGGCTCCGCCCGTGCATCCCGGGGGGGGGGGGGGGGGGGGGGGGGGGGGGGCCCCCCCCGGTCCACCCCGCGGGGGGGCCGGACGCCCCCCCGGACCCCCCATTACCGTCGATCCGTCGCCAGCTTCACCGCGAGCAACGCCAAGGCACCGCCGAGCACCCAGCGCTGCGCGGCCATCCACATGGGACGCTTCTGCAGGAACGTCGCGACCCCGCCCGACGTCGCCACGAGGAAGGTGTCGCCCAGCGTGCACACCAGCACCTGGATGCCGCCCAGCACCGCGCCCTGCAGGAACACGTCGCCGCGCGACGGATCGATGAACGGCGGCAGCACCGCGACATAGAACAACGCGACCTTCGGATTCAGGATCGCCGTGCCCATGCCGATCAGGAACAGCCGCAACGATCCCTCGCGCGGCAACGGCCGCGGCGAGAACAACGGCACACCTCCAGGCCGCACGCTCTGCCAGGCGAGCCAGCCGAGATAGGCCGCACCGCCGAACCGCAACGCGTCATACGCCGCCGGCACCGCCAGCAGCACCGCGCTGATCCCCGCCGCGCCCAGCAGCGCATAGACGAGACTGCCGCACTGGCAGCCGACCAGCGAGACGAACCCCGCCCGATGCCCCTGCGTCAGGCTGCGCGAGACGAGATAGAGCATGTTCGGCCCAGGCGTGATCCACAGCCCGAAGCTCAGCGCGGCGAAGGTCAGCAGGACGGCTGTGTCGGGCACGATGCCACTAACCCTTAGGCGGATTGCCTGGGTCGGGCAGAAGCGCAGTCAAGCCACCTGGGGGCTGCGGCTGGATCTGTTGGTTGATCCAATCCCAAGCGTCGCCGGGCAACCAACCATCACAGTGCTCGGGCAGTACTTCGATGACCAGAAAGTGGCTATCACGGGCAAATATCCTTAGCTTGTTTGCTATTTCCGCAGCATTGAGCGGAGACGAAACAAGGAAAAAGAATGGCAGTCGATTCCACCACGCAGGAAAGTCTCTGCTGTCCTGTATGTATTGCGCGAAAGACATAAAATCGAAATCCTTCGCGATCCAGTTGAATGCTATCGCGTAGAGCCGATTAGCCATGATTGGGGTCCTGGCTCTGAGAAAGCAGCGGCATATTTCGCGGGTTATTTGTGGCAGGGCTATCTTTTATGAGCTCCACCACCATTTTCGGGTTGAACTTGCTATCGCCGAGGCACGCCAACGCAGCAGTCCGCTCCTGGTGCCTTTCGGACATCAGGAGTCGCGGGTTCGACCACATAGCCAGCGCAAAAGCTACAATGCTCACAAGAACAGGAAATGATGCTAAAATAGCAAAAAAAATACCCTTCCATCCATCAGTCATTGAGAGCAAGACTAAAGAACCTGGGGTAACTATGAGCGTAAGCCAAAGTAACGGGCTTATGATATTTTGCTTTGTCATAGCCTGCGCGGCAACCTTAATCCATGTGGATTCACCGATGCTCATTTTGCGTTCCACGGCCAAGTCATTCCTAAAAACATCATATCATATCATCGCCGCGTAGCCGCCATCGACCGGGATCGCCGTGCCGGTGACGAAATCCGACGCGCTGGAGGCCAGAAACACCGCGATCCCACCCAGATCGTCTGGCGCGCCCCAGCGCCCCGCCGGCGTGCGCGCCACCACCTTCTCGTTCAGCCCCGCCACATCCTGCCGCGCGCGACGCGTCAGCGCCGTGTCGATCCAGCCGGGCAGCACGGCGTTCGCCTGGATGTTGTCGG
This sequence comes from Elioraea sp., assembly GCF_051860475.1. Taxonomy (NCBI): domain Bacteria; kingdom Pseudomonadati; phylum Pseudomonadota; class Alphaproteobacteria; order Acetobacterales; family Elioraeaceae; genus Elioraea; species Elioraea sp. The sequence goes on from NZ_JBHYDW010000017.1 coordinate 43,589, forward strand.
TCGCCCAGCCGGTCGCGAGCGCCTTGGTGAACTGCACGATCCCGCCCTTGCTCGCCGCATAGGCCGGCGCGAATCCGGCCGCGAAGATCGACATCATCGAGCCGATCGTGATCACCTTGCCGCGCCCGGACGCCTTCAACGCCGGATAGGCCGCCTTGGCGCAGGTGAACGCGCTGTCGAGATTGGTCGCGATCACCTGACGCCACTCCTCGAACGCCAACTCCTGCACCGGCTTGCGGATGTTCATCCCGGCATTGATCACCAGGATGTCCAGGCCGCCGAAACGATCCGTGGTCGCCTTGACCATCGCCGCCACCGACGCCGCGTCGTTCACGTCCGCAACCGCCGACGCCGACCGGTCGCCAAGCTCCGCCACCGCCGCCGCGTTCTTCTCCGTGTTGCGGCCCGCGATCATCACCGACGCGCCAGCGCCGTGCATCGCCTTCGCCATGCCGAGGCCGATGCCGCCGTTGCCGCCGGTGACCAGCGCCACCCGTCCCGTCAGATCGAACAATGCGCTCACGCTGCCTTCCTCCCTTGCATCATCGTCACGAACCGGTCGAACAGGTGATGGCTGTCGGTCGGCCCCGGGCTCGCCTCGGGGTGGTACTGCACGCTGAACACCGGCAGCGCCTCCGACGCGATCCCCTCGTTCGTGCCGTCGAACAGCGACACATGCGTCACCCGCACGCTCTCCGGCAGGCTCTCGGGGATCACCGCGAAGCCGTGGTTCTGGCTGGTGATCTCCACCTTGCCGGTGGCGAGCTCCTTCACCGGGTGGTTCGCGCCGCGATGCCCCTGGTGCAGCTTGCGTGTCTTGCCGCCCAGCGCCAGCGCGAGCAACTGATGCCCGAGGCAGATGCCGAACACCGGCACGCGGCTCTTCAGCACGCCGCGGATCGCCGGCACCGCGTACTCCCCGGTCGCGGCGGGATCGCCCGGCCCGTTCGACAGGAACACCCCATCAGGCGCGTGACGCAGGATGTCCTCGGCACTCGCGGTCGCGGGCAGCACCGTCACCCGGCAGCCGGCATTGGCGAGGCAGCGCAGGATGTTGCGCTTCGCGCCGTAGTCGATCGCGACCACGTGGAACCGCGGCGCCTCCTGCCGCCCGTAGCCCGCGGGCCAGGCCCATGTGGTCTCGTCCCAGCCATACTGCTGGCGCGTGGTGACCTCGCGCGCGAGGTCCATCCCCTCCAGCCCCGGCCAGGCCCGTGCCTCGGCCACTAGCGCCGGCAGGTCGAACTTCCCGTCCGCCGGGTGCGCGAGCACGCCCGTCGGCGCGCCAGCGAGGCGGATGCGCCGCGTCAGCCGCCGTGTGTCGATCCCGGCGATCCCCGGCAGCCCGTGCGACACCAGCCATTCCGGCAGGCCGCGCGACGCCCGCCAGTTCGACGCCAGCGTCGGATCGTCCTTCACCACGAGCCCGCGGGCCGCCGGCGTGGTCGTCTCGATGTCCTCGGCATTGGTGCCGACATTGCCGATATGCGGGAAGGTGAAATTGATGATCTGCCCGGCATAGGACGGATCGGTCAGGATCTCCTGGTAGCCGGTGATCGCGGTGTTGAAGCACACCTCGCCGACCACGGTGGCATGCGCGCCGAAGCCGCGGCCCCACAGCACCGTGCCGTCCGCCAGCACCAGGGCCGCGGTCGCGCCGACCGGGCGGCCATCTGCGCTCGGCGCCGGCTCGGCCGACTCGGCGCCGGGCATGTCGGCGAGCGACAGCGCCGTCTCCTTCAGGATCAGCGGCCAGTGCTTGGCGGGGATGGTGCGGGACTGGCGCCATTTGCGGATCGCCTCGGTGCCGACGCCGGTGAGCTGGGCCGCCCGGTCCGGGCCGCCGAGCCTGTCGATGATCTCGTCCACGCTGGCCATGGCGCGGGAATACGGGAACCGATTTCCCGTCGCAAGGCGAATCCGCACATGGGAACTGCGTTCCCGACGCTGCGCTGCGCGGGACACTGCTCTATAGTAGGAGACCACGCATCAAGGAGATCCGCGCATGGGCCTGCGCGAGCAGTTCACCGAGGCGATGAAGGCCTCGATGAAGGCGGGTAATGCCGCCACCACCTCGACCATCCGCCTGATCATCGCCGAGCTGAAGAAGGTCGATATCGAGGCTCGGCCGAAGGGGATCGAGCGGGTCGAGGACGGCGAGATCGTCGCCATGATGCGCAGAATGGTGAAGTCGCGCCGCGAGAGCATCGAGCTCTACCGTCAGGGCAACCGCCAGGACCTGGTGGACAAAGAGGCGGCCGAGATCATGGTGATCGAGCGCTTCCTGCCGCCTGAGATGGACGAGGCCGGGATGCAGGCGGCTGTGCGCGCGGCCGTGGCCGAGACCGGCGCTGTCTCGGTGAAGGACATGGGCAAGGTGATGGCCGCGCTGAAGGCGAAGCACGGCGGTACGCTCGACATGGCCAAGGCCGGACCCGTGGTGAAGGCGGCGCTGGCGGGCTGAGCGTGGCGCTCCCGGAATCCTTCCTCGACGAGTTGCGCGCGCGCACCCCGCTCGGCGCGCTGGTGGGCCGGCGCGTCCGCCTCGCGCGCGCCGGGCGGGAGCTGAAGGGGCTCTGCCCCTTCCACAACGAGAAGACACCCTCCTTCCACGTCGTCGAGGACAAGGGCTTCTTCCATTGCTTCGGCTGCGGCGCGCATGGCGATGCGATCGCCTTCGTGATGCGCTGCGAGAACCTCGGCTTCATGGAGGCGGTGGAGCGGCTCGCCGGCGAGGCCGGGCTGACCGTGCCGCGCGCGAGCCCCGAGGCGGCGGCCGCGGCCGATCGCGCGGCCAGCCTCTCCACCATCGCCGAAGCGGCCGCCTCCGCCTTCGTCCGCCGGCTGCACCTGCCCGAGGGCCGGCCCGCACTCGACTACCTGCGCCGCCGCGGCCTTGCCGACGAGACGATCCGGCTGTTCGGGCTCGGCTGGTCGGGCGAGGGGCGCGGGGCAATCGCGGCCGATCTGCGCGGCCAGGGGGTGACCGTCGAGCAGCTGGTCGCGGTCGGGCTGATGAAGCAGGAGGACGACCGCCCGCCGGTCGATCTGTTCTTCAACCGCGTGATGTTCCCGATCCGCGACCGGCGCGGACGGGTGATCGGCTTCGGCGGCCGCACCCTCGGCGACGGCCAGCCCAAATACCTGAACGGGCCGGAAACCAGCCTGTTCTCGAAGCGCCGCACGCTCTACGGGCTCGACCTCGCCCGCGCCAATGCCCGCGGGGGCGCCGAGCTCGTCGTGGTCGAGGGCTACATGGACGTGATCGCGCTGCACCAGGCCGGGTTCGGCGGTGCGGTCGCCCCGCTCGGCACGGCGCTCACCGCCGATCACCTGGCCGAGCTCTGGAGAGTGGTGCCTGCACCGGTGCTCTGCTTCGACGGGGATGCGGCCGGGGCGCGCGCCGCGCTCCGCACCGCGGAGATGGCGTTGCCGCTGCTTGCGCCCGGCCGGACGCTCACGCTCGCGACGCTGCCGTCGGGAGAGGACCCGGACACGCTGGTGCTTCACCAGGGTGCCGGGGAGTTCCAGAAGGTTCTAGCGAACCGCCGGGGTCTCGCGGACGCGCTGTTCGACACCATCGCCACGCCGGCCAAAGCGCCCGAGGACCGCGCCGCGCAGCGCCGGCGCCTCGACGAGCTCGCGGAGCGGATCCAGGACCGCGACCTGCGCGACGAATACCGTCGTCACTTCCGCGATCGCTGGTTCCGCCAGCGCCCCGCCGGCCGGGCCACGCGCGTCCGGCCCGCCCAGCCCGTCCAGCGCCCCGCCCTCGGTGCCGACCGGGCCCGCATCCTGCGCGAGCGCAACCTGCTCGCCCTGCTGCTGACCCACCCGGCGCTCCTGCCTCGCTTCGAGGAGGCGCTGGCGGCCGAACACTTCGCCTCCCCGCCCTGCGAGCAGGTCAGGACCGCCCTGATCGGCCTTGACCCCGGAGGCGCGCTCGACCACCTGCGGAATTTGGGGCTCGCAGTGGCGCTGGAGGCCGTTCTGGGGCGCGGCCTGACCGACAACACTCCACCGACCCGGCTGCCGGACGCCACGCCGGAGGAGGCCGCCGTCGCGATCGAGCGCGCATTCGCCGGGCTGCATCTCGAGCGGCTGGAGCGCGAGGTGGCCGAGGCGCGGGCCGCCCTCGCCGCCGATTTCTGCGAAGCCAATCTTCGCCGGCTCGTGGCGCTCGACCGGATGTGCGCTGAGCTGCGGACCGACCACGCGGAGGACGCGGCCCCATGAGGCGTCCGAACCCCGCGGGACGTGCACATAGTATAGGGGGTGTTTTTTCGCGCCCCTGACCGACCACCGACCGAGGTGACCGAATGGCGAAGCCGACGACCACCACGACCGCCGACCCCGCCGGCGAGGACATCGCCGAGGGCGCGCTGCTCGACACCCAGTCGGTGGCGGTCAAGAAGCTCGTCGCCCGTGGCAAGGAGCGCGGCTACGTCACCTATGACGACGTGAATGCCGCCCTGCCCCCCGGCCAGGTCTCCTCGGAACAGATCGAGGACACCATGGCGATGCTGAGCGAGCTCGGCGTCAACGTGGTCGAGGCCGAGGAGGCCGAGGAGGCAGAGCCCACCCCCGTTGCGAAGGCCGCCAAGGCCGAGGAGGAGGACGAGGAGGAAGGATCGGGCGGCAACGTCGACGAGGCCGAGCTCGGCCGGACCGACGACCCGGTCCGGATGTACCTGCGCGAGATGGGCTCGGTGGAGCTGCTCTCGCGCGAGGGCGAGATCGCGATCGCCAAGCGGATCGAGGCCGGCCGCGACATGATGATCGGCGGGCTGTGCGAGAGCCCGCTGACCTTCAGAGCGATCATCGCCTGGCACGATGCGCTCCAGCAGGGGAAGATCCTGCTGCGCGACATCATCGACCTCGAGGCGACGCACGGTGCCGGGCAGACGCCGGAGGAGGCCGCTGCCGTTCCGCCAGCCTCTGCCGCGCCAGAGGCGGCGAATGACGAGGAGCCCGCGGGCGAGGAGTTCGACGATGACGAGGGTGCGCAGCTCTCGCTCTCGGCGCTCGAGGAGAAGCTGAAGCCGGAGGTGCTGGCCACCTTCGAGGCGATCGCGGCCGCCTACAAGAAGCTTGCCAAGCTGCAGGAGGGGCGGCTCAAGACGCTCTCCGAGGGCGGCACGCCGACGCCGCAGGCCGAGAAGAAGTACGAGAAGGGCAAGGCCGAGGTGGTCGAGCTGGTGCAGAAGGTGCACCTGAACAACGCGCGGATCGAGCAGCTGGTCGAGGAGCTGCGCGATCTCAACCAGCGGCTGACGGCGTTCGAGGGCCAACTGCTGCGGATCGCCGAGGGAGCGAAGGTCAAGCGCGAGGATTTCCTGAAGGAGTATCGCGGCCAAGAGCTCGATCCGGGCTGGCTGGATCGGGTGGCGGCCCTGCCCGCGAAGGGCTGGAAGGCGTTCGCGACCCGGCACGCCGACGAGGTCGAGTCGATCCGCTCCAAGATCGCCTCGATCGCCAACGAGGTGCATCTGCCAGTCGGCGAGTTCCGCCGCGTGGTGCTGACGGTGCAGAAGGGCGAGCGGGACGCGGCTCGGGCGAAGAAGGAGATGATCGAGGCGAACCTGCGTCTCGTGATCTCGATCGCCAAGAAGTACACGAACCGCGGGTT
>NZ_JBHYDW010000018.1:0-46608 GCF_051860475.1 Elioraea sp.
GGCTCATCGCATCCTGGGGCTGGAGCAGGTCCCAAGGGTTCGGCTGTTCGCCGATTAAAGCGGTACGTGAGCTGGGTTCAGAACGTCGTGAGACAGTTCGGTCCCTATCTGCCATGGGTGTCGGAGACTTGAGAGGATCTGTCCCTAGTACGAGAGGACCGGGATGGACGTACCTCTGGTGGGCCGGTTGTCGCGCCAGCGGCACAGCCGGGTAGCCAAGTACGGACGGGATAACCGCTGAAAGCATCTAAGCGGGAAACCCACCTCAAGACGAGGTCTCCCTGAAGAGCCGTGGAAGACCACCACGTCGATAGGCCGGATGTATAAGCGCGGCAACGCGTTCAGCTAACCGGTACTAATCGCTCGTTCGGCTTGTGATCCGGCGTCATGACGGGGTCTCCTCAAAAAGGGGAACCCGTCAGGCCCATGCGCAGCACGAAGCGCGGCCTTCCGGCACATCTCATTGCATCGCACGCAGAACCCACGTGCCCCGCTCAGCGGGGCGTCCCCGGATCGGATGACCTGGTGGCTTTGGCGAGGGGCCAACACCCGATCCCATCCCGAACTCGGCCGTGAAAACCCTCAGCGCCCATGGTACTGCGTCCTAAGACGCGGGAGAGTCGGTCGCTGCCAGGTCTTCCAATCCGGGGACATCCACGGAACCATCGCATCACGCTCAGGCTTCACCGCGGGGTGGAGCAGCCCGGTAGCTCGTCAGGCTCATAACCTGAAGGTCACAGGTTCAAATCCTGTCCCCGCAACCACGCGCGCCCGCCAGGCAATGCCCGGCGGGCGTTCGTGTCTCTGCGCCCCGTGTGCGTCAGCGCGGTGCAGCACCCTCGCCGATGTCCCACCAGATCCCGGCCATCAGCCCGAGCCCCTCGCGCAGCAGCGGTGCGAGCGCGTGCTCGTCCGGCCCATGCTGGTTGCAGCCGGCATAGGAGTTCGGCACCCAGATCACCGGCGTGCCGAGCTCCTCGGCGAACAGGCGCGAAGGGTTCGAGCCCGACGAGTTCGGGATAACGTTCGGCGCCGCGCCGGCGGTCCGCGTCATCGACTCGGCGATCATCGTCACCCAGGGATCGGCGGGGTCGGTGCGCGCGGGCGGGAACGCATCGCGTTCCATCACCGGCACGATCTCGACCAGGCCGAATCCCTCCGCGTCGAGATGCGCGCGCAGCGCCGACACGATCCCCTCGCCCGGCACGTCGACAGTATGGCGCACCTGCAGCCGCGCGCGCGCCTCGGGTTGGACGGCATTGGTCGGCGCGTCCGGGTGGCCGGTGACGAAGGCGAGCACGATCACCGAGGTCCAGGCGAAGATCCGCTCGGCCTTGGAGAGCCCAGGCTCGCCCCAGTCGGGGTCGGCCTCGGGAAGGCCAGCGATGTCCTCGAACACGATCGCCCCGCAGGCGTCGCGCACGCTCGCCGGCACCTCGGCCGGCACCCAGCCCGGCACACGGATGCGTCCCTTCGGCGTGACGACGGTCGCGAGCGCATGGGCGAGGATGAAGCCCGGATCGGCGAGCACGCCGCCCCAGTGGCCCGAGTGGTGTGCGCCCTCGCGCAGCCTCACCACCAGGTCGAACGCCACCCCGCCGCGCGCGCCGAGCTTCAGTTCCGGCATGAAGGTGGTCTGGCGTGGCCCGTCCAGACCGATGAACACGTCCGCGGCGAGCCGGCTGTGGTCGCGGCGCAGCAGCGCGCGCATGCCCGGCGAGCCGACCTCCTCGCCGGTCTCGACGAACACCTTGGCATTGAAGCCGAGCCGGCCGCGCTCGGCGAGCACCGCGCGCAGCGCCTCGATCGCGATCAGATGCTGGCCCTTCTTGTCGACCGTGCCCCGGCCGAACCAGAAATCGCCGGCGACGGTGACCGACCACGGATCGCGGCCGTCACGCCACCTGCCGGCGAGTCCCCGCACGACATCTCCGTGGCCGTAGATCAGCACGCTCGGCAGCGCCGGGTCTTCGATGCGGCTCGACAGCATCGCCGGACCGCGCCCTGCTTCGGGGTTCTCCAGCACCGCGGTCTCGAAGCCCATCCCGTCCAGCACGCCCGGCAGGGTCTCGGCGCAGTAGCGCACGAGATCGGGCAAGCGGTCCGGCATCTGGCTCTCGGTCGGCATCGCGACGAGCCGGCGCAGATGCGCGAGATACCGCCCACTGTCGAAACTCTCGTGCGCGCGCTCGATCGCGCGCTGGCGTGTGCCGGGCATGCTGATCCTCCGCCGCTCGCGGTCGAGCCTCGCATGATGGGGGCGGGCGAGGAAGGCACGCGGTGTCCATCATATCCTCCGCACAAAGCCTTCACCTTTGTGCGGAGGGTATTGCGCGCGGGGTTGGTGGGGCGGCCGCGCCCGACGCGTATCAGACGGGATCGCGGAACGCGAATCCGATCCCAGCCCGATCCGGCAGCGTCATGACGCCCCGCTCCGGCACAAGATCCTCGGCGAGGCGCTCCCGCAGCCCGTGCTGCGCGCCGTGCATCTCGAGCAGGCCGCCATGGGCGTGCCCCGCGAGCGCGGCGGCATTGGCGATGTCCCATCCGCCCGCATGCGCCACCGGCACGCCGTGCGCCTCGGCCAGCGCAAGCACACGCATCAGCGCGGAAATGCCGCCGCAGAACGCGGCGTTCGGCTGGATCCAGTCCACCGCGCCGCACCGGAGCGCGTCACGGAACCACTCGAGCGACGGCATCATCTGGCCCGCGGCGATCGGGATCGGGATCGCGCGGCGCAGATCCGTGAGCGCGCCGATGTCGTTGCCGTGCACCGGCTCCTCGAACCAGGCGATGTCGCAGTGAGCGACCAGCAGCGCGAGCCGCTTCGCGTCCGCGACCGTCATTCCGCAATTGGCGTCGAGCATCAGCCAGGCGGAGGGCCCGATCGCGTCGCGCACCGCCCGCACGCGGGCGGCATCCTCATCGGCCCCGCGCCCGCCGGCCGCGACCAGCATCTTCGCGCCGCGATAGCCCTCGGCGATCGCGGCGCGGCAGACCTCGACCAGCGCGGCCTGGTCGTAGCCGGGCAGGCCGACCGTGGCATAGCAGGACACGCTGCGCCCCGCGCCCCCGAGCAGACGCCAGAGCGGCTCGCCCAGCCGGCGCGCGCGGAGGTCCCACAGCGCCATGTCGAGCGCCGAGAGCGCCGAGACGAACACCCCGGTGGCGCCGCGGGACGCGAAACGCTGGGCGAGTTGGCGGCGGATCGCCTCGATCTCACGGCCATCCGCCCCCGGCAGCACCGCGCCAAAGCCCTCGACCAGCAGCGACACCACCTGCGCGGCGAGGAAGCGCCCGGTCACACCGGTGCCGGACAGCCCGTCCTCGGCCTCCACGCGGCAGCGCACGAAGGCTGGCGCATCGAGCCCCGCATAGCCTCGCGCGGCGTCAGGTCCAGCGAGCTGCTCCAGGGTCGCGGTGATCCTGCTGATCCGCATCCGCTGTTCCTAGCGCGCTTCTGGCGGTGCCGGAAGCGCCGGCCGATCCGCGCCCGTCGGACGTGCCGGCCGGGCCTCAATCCGTCCGGCCGTTCAGCACCTGCCTCAGCTTCGCGGCGAGCTCCTGGCGGCGATAGGGCTTGCGCAGCAGCTGGACGCCCGGATCAAGCCGACCGTGGTGGACGATCGCGTCCTCGGTGTAGCCGGAGGTGAATAGCACCGGCAGATTGGGGCGCAGCTCCCGCGCGGCGTCGGCAAGCTCACGGCCATTCATGCCGCCGGGCATCACGACATCGGTGAACAGCAGGTCGAGATCGTCCGTGGTGCGCAGGACCTCGAGCGCTTCCGGACCGTTGGCGGCGCCCAGAACGCGATAGCCGAGCGTTTCGAGCGCGCTGACGACGTGCTGGCGCACCAGTGTGTCGTCCTCCACCACCAGGATCGTCTCCCGGCCGCGGGGCGCCGGACCGCGGTCCGGCTCTGCGTCGGCCGAGCGCACCCTCCTTGGCGCCCGAGGCAGGTAGAGCCGCACGGTCGTGCCGCGGCCTGGCGCTGACTGGATACGCACATGACCGTGCGACTGCTTGACGAAGCCATAGACCATGCTGAGCCCGAGCCCGCTGCCCTTGCCGACGTCCTTGGTCGTGAAGAACGGATCGAAGACGCGCGCCAGCACCTCGGGCGCCATGCCGGTGCCGGTGTCGGAAACCGCCACCATGACGTACGGACCGGGAACGACCTCGCCATCGGCATCCGACGCGCCCTGCTCGACATGGACGTGTGCCGTCTCGATGGTGAGCCGACCGCCGCCCGGCATGGCATCGCGCGCATTGATGCACAGGTTGAGGATCGCGTTCTCGAGCTGGCCCGCGTCGACCAGCGCCTCGGGCACCCGCTCGCCGGGATCGAGCGCGATCTCGACATGCTCGCCGAGCGTGCGCCTGAGCATCGTTGCCATCCCGGCGATCAGCGCATCGACATCGATCGGCTTCGGGTCGAGCGCCTGGCGACGCGCGAACGCGAGCAGGCGGCTGGTCAGCTCCGCGCCACGCTCGGCTGCGCTGCGCGTCATCTCGGCGAGCGGGCGAAGCGGCGGCGTATCGGGCAGGCTCTCCGCGAGCATCTCGGCGTTGCCGAGGATGATCGTCAGCAGATTGTTGAAGTCGTGCGCGATCCCACCGGTCAGCTGGCCCATCGCCTCGAGGCGCTGCGACTTGAGCAGCCTATCCTCCATCGCGCGCTGCTCGGTGACATCGGTGAGCATCGCGCAGACGGCGCGCACGCCGCCCCAGTCGATGCGGAACGCGCGGTTCTCGAGATCGCGCTCCGTCCCGTCGCGACGGCGCCCCTTGACCGCGAAGAAGCCCGGCGCGTCGCCGCCGCCCAGCCGCGCATTGTAGTAGGCCGTAAGCCGCGCGCGCTCGCTCTCGGCGAACAGTGCGAGGCAGTCGTCGAGGGCGAGGATCTCCTCGGAGCTCCGGTAGCCCAGCATGCGCGCGAGTTCCTCGTTCGCGAGGATCGGCCGGAACTCATGGTGCACGAGGATGCCAACCTTGGCCTGGCTGACCAGCGTATCGAGCCGCTGCCGCAGCTCGGCGATCCACGCCTGCGATTCCAGCCGTTCGGTAATGTCGCGCATGCCGCCGACGAAGCGGGCCGGCTCGCCATCGTCGTCGAGGATCAGGCGGCCTCGATCCTCGACATGGATAAGTCTGCCGTCGCTGTGAATGAAGCGGTACTCGTCGTGCCAGAACGGCTCCCTGCGCGCGATCACGGCCGAGATGCCCGCGATGACGCGTGCACGGTCGTCCGGGTGGACGTGGTTGGTCCTCCCGTCCGGACCTGCGTAGAGCCTGTCGCGCGGGTGCCCGAATACGTGCTCGAATCCCTCGCCCCACCAGATGAGGTTGCGCTTGAGATCCCAGTCCCAAACCACGTCCGCGGTGGCGCTGGCGACCGCCTGGAAACGCTGCTCGCTCGCGCGCAGCGCCTCGAGCGTCCTGCTGCGCGCGATCGCGATCGCGGCAAGACCGGAGACGCGCGCGATCAGTGCGTGGTCTCTGCCGGTCGGTGCGCGCTGCTCGCGCCAGTAGAGTGCAAAGCTGGCCAGCACCCGCCCATCGGCCTGCTTCACCGGACTCGACCAGCACGCCCGCAGCCCGTGCGCACGCGCAAGCGGTCGGGCCTCGTCCCAGAGCGGATCGGTCTCGATGTCCACGGTCACGACCGGCGTGCCCCAATGCATGGCCGTGCCGCAGGAGCCGGCGCGCGGGCCGATCTTCACGCCGTCCAGCGCCTGGCTGAATGCCTCCGGCAGGCTCGGGGCCGCGCCGGTGCGCATGTGCACGCCATCTTCGTCGAGCAGAACGATCGAGGCGATCGCGTCGGTGGAGAGCTCCTCGACCGTGTGCAGGATCACGCTCAGCACCTCGGGCAGCGGTGCGCCGGCGGCGACGAGGCCGAGCACGGTCGTTTCGGTGGCGCGCAGCGTCTCCTCGCGCCGGCGCGCCGTGATGTCGCGCTGCACCGCCACCCAGTGGGTGAGCCTGCCGGTCGCGTCGGCGATCGGAACCAGATCCATCTCCATCCAGAACGGCGTGCCCGCCTTGGTGTAGTTGACCAGCTCGGCATGCACCGGCTCGCCGGCCGCGAGCGCTGCCTGGATGATGGCGAGCGTGGCGCGGTCGGTCGCCGGGCCATAGAGGATGCGCGGCGTCTGCCCGATCACCTCCGCGGCGGCGTAGCCGGTGCGCTGCTCGAAGGCGCGATTGACGAACACGATACGGCGCTTCGGCTGATTGACCGGCGCGACCTCGGTGATGACGACCATGTCCTGCAGCCGCGAGACCGCCTTCTCGAGCAGGCGGAGCTGCTCGTCGGCGGCGCGCTTGCCGGTGATGTCGCGGAAATAGACCGCAAGTCCGTCCTCGGCCGGAAAGGCGCTGATGTCGAACCAGGCTTCGAGCGGCGCGTAGAAGTACTCGAAGGAGCGTGGCTGCTGCTCGGCGAGCGCCGCGTGATACTCGCGGTACGCGACGGTGCCGATCGCCTGGGGGAACTCATCCCACATCATCCGCCCGATCAGCTCGGCGCGCGATCGGCGCAGCACGCGTTCCGCCCGCGCATTGAGGAACACGAATCGCCAGTCGCGATCGACCAGGAAGAACGCGTCCGACATGCTCTCGAGCGAAGCGTTCAGGCGCTGCGCGAGGGCGCCACGCTCGGCCTCGGCGCGCTTCAGCGGGGTGATGTCCTGGAACGCGCCGTGCAGGCGGACGATCCGCCCGCCCAGGTCGCGCACGGCCTCGCCGATCGCGCGCACCCAGCGTCGGCTGCCCGTTGTGGTCACGATCTCCCGCTCCTCGTCGTAGGGCGTGCCCTCGGTCGCGCATGCCTCAACCGCACGGCGCACCTGCTCGCGGTACTCGGGCGCGTGGAATGCGATCGCCTGCTCGAGCGTGATCTCCGTCCCCGGCGCGACCTCGTGGATCGCGCGCACCTCGTCCGACCAGGTTACCGCCCCGGTGGCGATCTCCACGCTCCAGCCGCCGATGCGCGCGATCCGTCCGGCGATGCGCAGCAGACCTTCGGCACGGCTGAGCGCCCCGTCGCCGACCAGGCGATCCGTGACGTCCACCACCCGGTGGATGATGCAGTCGACGGTGCCGTCGGGCCCGAGGACCGGCACGTTGAGCGGCTCCCAGTACCGTTCCTCGAACCCGCCGCCGGCCGCCTCCGGCCGGCGGATCGGGTAGCGCTGCACCGCCATCCGATCGGTGCGCGCGGTGGCGCGCACGCGGGCCAGCGAGGCGCCGAGGTTGCGGACGCCGTCCGCGCCGGGCTCGTCCGGCGGGTCGGGGAACACTTCGAACAGGCGGCGACCGACGATCTCCTCGCGCCGCGTCATGGTCGCGTGCAGGTAGGCATCCGAGGCGCCGAGAATCGTGTAGGCGTCGTCGGCGTCCAGCATCAGATAGAGGTCTGGCATCGCCGCGATCTGCGCGCCGAGCCGCGCGGCCTCCGCTGCACCGCCGCCGCGCCCGCGCGCGCGGGTCGCCGCGCCCTGGCGCTCCGGTGTCCCGCGCGACTGTGCGGTCATGTCCTCGACGCTCGCTTCCAGCGCGGTGAGCACACCTGCCTCGTCGCGGCGCGCCGAGACGGTCAGCCGCACGCGGCGCAGGCATGGCCCGCTGGCGCTGAGCCGGGTGTCGATCGTGGCGGCGCCGCGTCGTCCAGCGGCGAAGGCGTCAAGCGCGGCGCGCCAGCTCGCCCGGCCGTTGGGCGCGAGCAGCGTCGCGAGGTCGCGGCCGACCAGTGCGACCGCGGCGCGGCCGGCGATGCGGCAGAGGGTGGGGTCCGCCGACAGGATCCGCCCGTCCGGCGACACGATCGCGACACCCCGCCGCGCGTCGTCGGTGCGGGCAGAGTCACGTCGCGGCGGTGCTGAGCTGCGCGCAGCCCCTCCCGGCAGCCGGGACGCTCTGCCCGCCGAGGGTGCCATCTCGGGTTGTGACGTCCAGATTCTCATCACGCAACGGTAATCCGTGCGGCGCCCCGACGCCAAGGATGCAGTTGCGCGGGCCGCGCCGAGCCGGCCCGTTCAAGGTCGGCTTGGCGAAGCAGCCGGCGGTCGGTCCAGCAGTGTGCGGCGGGGGAGGGCTGAGGAATCGCGGTGACCTGTCCCTTCGCGCGCGCCCGGAGCGCGGCTTCACGTGGGGGCGCGGCGGTGGGCGGGGAATGGCGGGCCGCTCCGCCGCGGTGACGAATCATAGGATACTTTTCCGCAATGCTGCGCTCACGTCCGCGCTAGTCGTTTCGTGTGCGTTGGCTGCGGCGGGACCGGCGGGGTTCGGGTTGCGCCGGGCGTCGTGCTGGCGTTTCATGCCCTTCGGAAGCCGGGGCTCACGGCAGGACGAACAACAGGGAGATGCGACGATGACGCGACAGGCGATCGGCGCTGGCGTGCTGCTGCTGGCGATGGCGACGGCCCATCCGGCGCACGCGCAGGACCGGGTGCTGCTGCAGCTCGACTGGATCCCCACCGGAGAGCACGCCGCCTACTTCTCCGGCGCCGAGCGCGGTGCGTGGCGCGAGCACGGGATCGAGATCTCGCTGACGCGCGGCTATGGCTCGGGCGACACGGTGCAGAAGGTCGCCGCCGGCGCGGCCCCCTTCGGCGTGGCCGACATCAGTGCGGTGCTGGCCTCGCGCGCGCGGCAGAACACGCCGGTGAAGCTGATCATGCAGATCTATACCCACTCGCCGCACTCGCTGTTCGTGCTGAAATCCTCCGGCATCACGAACTTCCGCGGCCTCGAGGGCAAGCGGATCGGCATCACACCGGGCAACTCGCACCGGCTCTACTTCCCCGAGGTGGCGCGCCGCGCCGGCACCGATCCCGACCGCATCCAATGGGTGAACACGGATGCCTCGGCCATGGCGGCGCTGTTGATCGCGAGGCGGATCGATGCCGCGCCATTCTTCGCGATCCACCACTACTACCAGAACAAGGCGGCGCAGCGCGCGGGCGAGGAGATCGTCGTGCTGCCGTTCGTCGAGACCGGGTTCGCGATCTATGCCACGGGGCTGGTCACCACCGACCAGATCATCGCGCAGAACCCCGATCTGGTGCGGCGCTTCCTGCGCGGCGCGACCGACGCCTTCACCTGGGCGAACGCGAACCGCGAGCAGGCGTGCCGTCTGCACGTGCAGCGCAACCGCGAGGTCGAGCTCGACGACTGCATGGGCTCGCTGCGGGCGACGATGTCCTACGTGTTCAACGACCATTCGCAGAAGACCGGGTTCGGCCGGCACGATCCCGAGCGCATGGCGTTCACCTGGACGCAGGTCGCCGCGTCGCAGGGGATCGATCCCGCCTGGAGCGCTGCGCAGGCGGTCGATCTCAGCCTTCTGCCGTGATCCGGATCGAGCGGGTCCACAAGACCTTCCGCGGGCGCGACGGAGCGGCGGTCGAGGCGCTGCGCGACGTCTCGCTCGCGGTGGCGGACGGGGAGTTCGTCGCGATCGTCGGCGCCTCGGGCTGCGGCAAATCCACGCTGCTGCGCCTGGTCGCGGGGCTGGTGCCGCCAACCGACGGCCGCGTGGTGCTGGCCGGCAGCGAGGTCACCGCGCCGCGCGCCGAGACCGCGATGGTGTTCCAGGCGCCGACGCTGCTGCCCTGGGCGGACGTGCTGCGCAACGTCACGTTTCCGCTCCGGCTGATGCACCGCACCGCACCCGACACCGAGGACGAGGCGCGTGCGCTGCTGGCGACGGCAGGGCTTGCCGGGTTCGAGGCGCGGCTGCCGCGCGAGCTCTCGGGCGGGATGCAGCAGCGCGTGGCGATCTGCCGCGCGCTCTTGCAGCAGCCGCAGGTGCTGCTGATGGACGAGCCGTTCGGCGCGCTCGATGCGCTCACGCGCGAGGAGATGTCGCTCGAGCTGCTGCGCCTGTGGGCCGCGCGGCGGATGGCCGTGCTGTTCGTCACCCACTCGATCCCCGAGGCGGTGCTGCTGGCGGACCGTGTGATCGTCATGTCGCCGCGCCCGGGCCGCGTGGTGGACGTGATCGCGGTCGATCTGCCCCGGCCCCGTTCCTTCGAGCAGGAGGGCTCCGATGAGTTCCAGCGCTGCACACGCCGCATCCGCTCCCACATCTTCGGCGAACGGAACGCCCGCGCGGCGTGACCTGATCGCCCGGCTCAAGCCGTCGCTGCCCGCGTGGCTGGCGGTGATCGGCCTGTTCGCGGTCTGGGAAGCCTCGGTCCATCTGTTCGGCATCCGCGAGTTCATCCTGCCGGCGCCGTCCGCGATCTGGTCGGCGACGATCGCGATCTGGCCCACCGTGCTGGATCACACGCTCGCCACCCTCACCACCGTGCTGCTCGGCTTCGGCGCCTCGGTGGCGATCAGCCTGCCGCTGGCGATGCTGATCGCCGCCTCGCCGGCGATCTCGGCGGCGATCTATCCGCTGCTGGTGGTGACGCAGTCGATCCCCAAGGTGGCGCTCGCGCCGATCCTGATCGTCGCCCTCGGCGCGAACGAGTTCCCGCGCATCATTGTCACCTTCCTGGTCGCGTTCTTTCCGCTGGTGGTCGGCACGGTCGCGGGGCTGCTCGCGACCCCGCCGGAGCTGATCGAGCTCGGCCGCGCCTGCCGTGCGGGCAAGCTCCAGGAGCTGGTGCGCATCCGCCTGCCCTTCGCCGTGCCGTTCGTGTTCGGCGGGCTGAAGGTGGCGGCCGCGCTCTCGGTGGTCGGCGCGGTGGTCGCCGAGTTCGTCGGCGCCGATGCCGGGCTCGGCTACCTGATCCAGACCTCGATGGCGTTCTTCCGCACCCCGCTCGCCTTCAGCGCAGTGGTGATCCTCGCGATCATGGGGATCGTGCTGTTCCAGACCGTGTCCCTCCTGGAACGAGTGCTGTTCCCCTGGTCGTCCGGCGCCGAGCACGCCGCCACCCCCGCCGCCTGAGCGAAGGAACCACAATGGCCGAGACCGAACCCGGCGCGACGCTGATCCGCGGCGCGCGCCTCGCCGATCCCGCGAAGCGCCGCGCGGAACCGACGGACGTGCTGATCGAGGACGGCATGATCCGCGCGGTCGGCGCCGGTCTCGCCGTACCCGAGGGCGCGCGCATCGTCGACGCCGGCGGGTTCCTGATCCATCCCGGCCTGATCAACGCGCACACCCACGGCCATGGCGGGCTCGCGCGCGGGCAGGGCGACAAGTGGACGCTCGAACTGCTGCTCGCGGCCGCACCCTGGATCGGCGGCAACCGCGCGCTCGCCGACAAGAAGCTCACCACGCAGATCGTCGCCGCCGAGATGGTGCTGAAGGGCTGCACCGCCGCCTACGACCTCTATTTCGAGTTCCCGCTGCCGACCGCCGAGGGGCTCGACGCAGTGGCCGAGGCCTATGCCGGGATCGGCATGCGCGCGGTCGTCGCACCCATGGTGGCCGACCGCACGGTGTACGAGGCGATCCCCGGCCTCTACGACGCGCTGCCGGCGGAGCTCCAGTCGCAGGTCGACCGGCTGCGCCTGCCCGCCTGGGAGCGCGCGCTCGATGCCATGCGGGGCGTGCTCAAGCACTGGCGCTGGGCCGGCAGGGACATCCGCGCCGCGGTCGCGCCCACCATCCCACATCACTGCTCCGACGGCTTCATGTGCGCCTGCCGCGACCTCGCGCGCGAGCATGGCGTGGGGCTGCACTCCCATGTCGGCGAGAGCAAGGTGCAGGCGATCACGGGCATCAAGCGCTACGGCAAGACGCTGATCGCGCACATGGACGCGCTCGGCCTGATCGACGAGCGCTTCACCGCGGCGCACGCGATCTGGCTCGACGACGACGACCTGAGGATCGTGCGCGACCGGGGCGGCGCGCTCGCGCACAACCCGGGCAGCAACATGCGGCTTGGCAACGGCATGTTCCGCTTCCGGGCGGCGCGCGATCTCGGCGTCACGGTGGGCATCGGCACGGACGGCGCGAACTGCTCGGACAACCAGAACATGTACGAGGCGATGCGCTACGCCTCGATGCTGTCGAAGGTGCAGACGCCCGATCCGCGCGCCTGGGCGAGCGTGGAGGAGGTGTATGAGGCTGCGACCGAAGGCTCTGCGCGCGCGCTCGGCTTCGCCGATATCGGCGCGATCGCGCCGGGGAAGAAGGCCGACATCGTGTTCCTCGACCTCGCGAGCGTGAACTGGATCCCGCACAACTGGTCAGTCAACCAGCTCGTGCACACCGAGGACGGCACCTCTGTGCGCCACGTGATGATCGGCGGCCGGTTCGTGGTGAAGGACGGGCAGCTGCTCACCCTCGATCTCGCAAAGCTTGCGCTGGAAGCGGAGGCCGCGCGCGAGCGGCTGGAGGCGCTGAACGCGGAATGGCGCGATCTCTACCAGCGCCTCGAGCCGGTGGTGGCATCGTTCTGCCCCGCGCTCGCGGCGCAGCCCTACCACCTGCGCCGCTATCTCTGTGACGCGCCCGGCTGAGGACGACCCACGCCAAGATTGACCAGCGCAACGCCGAGCCCGGAGGCAACGACCGCAACCAGCGCGGCCGCATCGGGCACTTCGCCGAGCAGCACGACGCCGGTGAGCGTGGCTGCCGCCGGGCTCAGGCTGCCGAATGCCGCCGCCTGCGGTCCGCCCAGTCGCGCGACCGCAATCGCGAAGGCAGCCGGCGCGATCAGCCCGGAGGCCACGCTCTGATAGAGGCCGTGCACGACGATCGCCTGCCAGGGCGCAGCGAACAGGCCCTCGCCCAGGCCGGCGAGATAGACCGGCGCCAGGCTCACCGCCGAGGCGGTGCTGACGAACGCCACGACCTCAAGCGGGCCGAGCCCGGCGCGGCGCAGCGCATGGATGTAGATCGCGCAGAGCGCGGAGGCCGCGAGCAGCAGCGCATAGCCGAGCCAGGACACGCCGGCCGCGCCGATGATCGCCGGCCCGACCAGCACCGCGACCGCGAGCGCGATCAGGCCGAGCCCGACCAGCCGCGCCCGTCCGAAGCGCTCGCCGAGCAGGGCCGAGAGTACTGCGACCGACAGCGGCACCGTGCCGGGCAGCAGCGCACCCGCTTCGGCAGCACCAGCGGTCTGCAGTCCCGAGCTGACCACCAGCACGAAGGGCGTGCCGCCGCCGACGAACAGCCCGAGCAGCAGCAGCGGGTCGATCCGGCGCAGCTTCGGCAGCGCGCGCAGGAGCACGGGCAGCAGCGCAAGCGTGGGCCCGAGGAAGCGCAGTGCCGCGATGTCGAGCGGGGCAAGCGTGCCGGAGCCGGACACGCCGAGCCGCGTCATGGCGAGGGCCGCGCCCCAGATCGCCGCCGCGGCAAGGGCCGCGCCGATGCCGATCGCCAGCCCGCGGCGTCGCCGGCGCGCGAGGGCGATGAGCCTCTCGGGCGCGGCGAGCCGCACGGGCGCGGGGAGGGCGATGGAGATGCTCATGGTGAAATCCGTTCCGGGTCGGGTCTGGCAGGCGACGCGCGTCAGCCCCGCCAGAACGGTTTCGCGGCCTCGGCGTAGGCCACGGAGGGGCTCAGGCCGATGTCCTTCAGCATCCGCTCGTCCATCGCGATCAGCTCGCGGCGCGCGGTCGAGCGGGCACGCCAGGTGGCGATCTGGCCGATCAACGACCGGCCGAGCGTCGTGGCGCGGGGGCCGGGGGTCTTGGTGGTCATGGTGGTCACTCCTGTACGGTGGAACCGTGGGTCGCCGACCCATCCGGCCGGTGGTCCAGGTTCTGCCCGCACGGGCGATTGCGCGCTTGGCGAGGCGCTTGAGCCGGGCTTGAGATTTCGTGGTGATTTCGCCCGACGGTCAGGCAGGGCGATCGCCCCGGACGGCCAGGGCGCGAGCCTTGAGCGCGCGGACGCTTCACGTCCATAATGGATCAGCCATTGCCGGGCCGCCGCGTCGCAGACTGAGCCGCGGCGTTTGGTGTCAGCCTCGCGGGGCGGCGCCGATGTCGAGGAGGCATCCCGCATGCACCTGGCCTTCGCCGGGTACGAGGTCGACCTGGACAGGCACGAGCTGCGCCGCGGCGACGAGATCGTGCATGTCGAGCCGCAGGTGTTCGATCTGCTGGTGCATCTCGTGCGCAACCGCGACCGCGTGGTCAGCAAGGACGAGCTGTTCGAGACGATCTGGCAGGGCCGCTTCGTCTCCGAGGCGGCCCTGTCGAGCCGGATCAATGCCGCGCGCAAGGCGGTGGGCGATGACGGCAACCGCCAGGCACTGATCAAGACCATCCACAAGCGCGGCTTCCGCTTCGTCGGCGAGGTCGAGGAGCGTACGGCCGCACCGGCTGCGGAAGCAGCCGCGCCGCCGCGACCGCCGGCGGCGATCGTGCCGCCACTGGATACGTGCTGCCGCCCCTCGATCGTGGTGCTGCCGTTCCGCAACCTCAGCCAGGACCCCGACACCGACTACTTCAGCTACGGCCTGACCGAGGATGTCGTGCGCATGCTCGCGCGCAATCGCTGGATGGACGTGCTGAGCCGGCATTCCGCGGCGGGGCTCGATGCGCCGGGGATGCAGCCGCGCGAGATCGGCGCCACCCTCGGCGTGCGCTACATCGTGCAGGGCAGCGTGACCAAGCGCGGCGAGCGGGTGCGCATCACCGCCGATCTGGTCTCGGCCGAGACCTCCCGCCAGCTCTGGTCGGACTCCTACGATTTCGTGCTGTCCGACATCTTCGCGATCCAGGCGGCGATGGCGCAGCAGATCGCCGCCGTGGTGGAGCCGGAGCTCGCACGGATCGAGCGCGAGGCGGCGGCGCGCCGTCCGCCAGCGGACCTGAACGCGTGGGACTGCTACCAGCGCGGCCTCTATCACCTCTGGGGCTTCACGACGCCCGGCATGGCGGAGGCGGAGGCGATGTTCCGCCGCGCCATCGACCTCGATCCGGGATTCGCGCGTGCACACGGGGCGCTCTCCTACGTGCACCTCCAGAGTTCGGTGCTCGGCGATCCGGGCGACCGGAAGCGGCTGCTGCGCGAGGCGCTGGAGCAGGGGCAGATCGCGGTCGCGCTCGACAACCAGGACAGCATGAACCTCTGCGTGCTCGGCCGCGTGCACTGCTTCCTGCACGCGTACGACGAGGCGATCGAGCTGCTCGAGCAGTCGATCACGCTGAATCCCAGCTTCGCCCAGGGCTATTTCGCACTCGGCTTCACCCTGACCTGCTGCGGCCGGGCGGAGGAGGCGCTGGCGCATTTCGAGCGGGCGGCCGAGCTCAGTCCGCGCGATCCGCATCTGTCGAGCGTCTATGCGATGCGCGCGCTTGCCCATCTCGCGCTCGCGGAGGACGAGGCGGCTGCGGCGTTCGCACGCAAGGGCACGCGGCTGCCGAATGCGAAGCACTGGCCGTTCGTGGTGCTGGGCTCGGCGCTGGGGCTGATGGGGCGGGCATCGGAGACCCCACCGGTGCTGGCGGAGCTGATGCGGCGTCAACCGGGCTATACGCTCACGACCACGCGGTCGGACTTCTTCTTCTGCGGCGATGCCGCACTGATCGAACGCTGCCTCGAGGGGTTGCGGCGGGCGGGCGTTCCGGAGGGGCCGCCCACCGCGACGGAGCGAGAGAAGGCGCGGCAGTTGGGCTGAGTGGTATCACGCGGCCTTGCGCTTGGCGGCATCGGCGAGCGCCTTGCCCGCCAGGTGCTTGAAGAGCTCGGGGCCGACCCAGCGCTGCGCGGAGACGGCGACGGCCTTGTGGCTGCTCATGGTCAGTGTCCTTTCGGTCCGGCCCTGCCGGGGCGGCGGGGTGTGGACGGATCATGGCCGAGGCCGCCGCCGCCGGCTTGGCGGCAGTGTTGAGGTTCTCTGGAGATATCCTGGAGTTCCGGGTGGTTGGCGCAGCCATGGGATTGCGGGTGCGGCGCCTGCAGAGCTGGCCCTTGTGGGCCTGCGAAGCCACCAGAAGCCCTGTCCTTGGCCTCCGCAAGAGACCAGTGGGGGGACGACGCTCGTCCCCCCAAAACCCCCCTGCAGCTGAGGGCCGCTCCCGCTGGTCGCGGCCGGCATTGTCCTACAGCAGCGCGAGTTGCCGCTCCTCCGCGTGCCGTCTGGGCGGTACGAAGCGCGTGCAGTCCAGCCCCGCCATCGGCTCATCGAGCCCGAACCGTCGCGCCGCGATGGCGAAGCGCTTCGCCAGCATATCGGCATAGACACCGACGCCGCTGAACCGGCTGCCGAAGCGGGCATCGTTCAGCGCGCCGGCGCGTGTCTGGCGGATCAACGACAGCACATGCGCCGCCCTCTCCGGGTAGTGCGCCTGGAGCCATTCGGTGAACAGGGCGCGCAGCTCGTGCGGCAGACGCAGCAGCACATAGCCGCCGGCGGTCGCGCCGGCGCGTGACGCGGCCGCCAGAATCGCTTCCATCTCCGCATCGTTCAGGCCCGGGATCATCGGCGCGGCCAGCACGCCCGTCGGCACGCCGGCGCGCGCGAGCGCCTCGATCGCCTGCAGCCGGCGCGCCGGTGGGGCCGCGCGCGGCTCCATCACGCGCGCAAGCCGCCGGTCCAGCGTCGTCACCGAGACGCAGACCCGCACCAGCCGCCGCGACGCCATCCCGGTGAGAAGGTCGAGGTCGCGCAGCACCAGCGCCGATTTCGTCACGATCGTGCAGGGATGCGCGGCCTCGGCCAGCACTTCGAGGATCGCGCGCGTGATGCGGAGCTGCCGTTCCACTGGCTGATAGGGATCGGTGTTCGACCCGAGCGCGATCGGCCGCGGCACATAGCCGGGCTTGCCGATCTCCTTCGCGAGCAACGTCGCTGCCTCGGGCTTGAACAGCAGCTTGGTCTCGAAGTCGAGGCCGGGCGACAGCCCCAGATAGGCGTGGCTCGGCCGCGCATAGCAGTAGACGCAGCCGTGCTCGCAGCCGCGATAGGGGTTCACGGCGCGGTCGAAGCCGATATCCGGGCTGTCGTTCCAGGCGATGATGCTGCGCGTCGCGTCGCGCGTCAGCGTGGTCTCGATCGGCGGCGGATCGGCAAGGTCCTCGGCCACGGTTCCCCAGCCGTCATCAAGCAGCTCGGACCGTGTGCGGTCGAAGCGGCAGCCAGGATTGGCGATCGCGCCGCGGCCCTTGCGCGGGCCGGAGGCGAGCGCCGGCGGTTCGGCAGCAACGTCGGTGTCGGGCCAGTCGGCCAGCGCCAGGTCGTCCATCGCGATCCCTCCGTTGCCAGGGATGGTGCATCGCCGCCGATGGAGTCGTCAAGAACAAAACAAGAACAATGTGACACGGCATGGCAATGGCCCAGCGACGGGCGATCGGGCAGGCTTGCGTCCCACATGCACCTCTCCGTCGTCATTCCGACGCTGAACGCAGCTGCGACACTGCCCGCGACGCTCGACGCGCTCGGAAGCCGGCCCCGTGAAGTGATCGTTGTGGACGCCGGATCCGGCGACGGCACAGCCGAACTGGCCGTCGTGCGCGGCTGCCAGATGATGGTCGCACCGCGCGGGCGGGGCGCTCAGCTCGCGACCGGCGTGGCTGCGGCCTCCGCGCCATGGCTGCTGCTGCTCCATGCCGATACGCGGCTCGGCGAGGGGTGGGCCGACGCCGTCGCGGCGCATGTCGCGACGACCCCGGACAGCGCCGGCTATTTCCGTTTCCGCATCGACGACGGTGCCCCTGCCGCGCGCCGGCTGGAGCGCGCCGTCGCCTGGCGCTGCCGGGTGCTCGCCCTGCCCTATGGCGACCAGGGCCTGCTGATCTCGCGCGCGTTGCTCGACACGGTGGGCGGCGTCCGGCCCCTGCCGCTGATGGAGGACGTCGATCTGGTGCGCCGCATCGGCCGCGCGCGACTGCGGCCGCTCGACGCCGAGGCGGTCACGTCCGCTGCGCGCTACCGCCGCGACGGCTATCTGCGCCGCTCGGCGCGCAACCTCGCGATCCTGTCGCTCTGGTTCGCCGGCGTGCCGCCACGGGTCCTCGCGCGGCTGTACTGAGCGCGCGACGGCTGCTCGTCCGGCAGCGCACGCCGCAGGGGGCGGAGGAGAATGAGGGGTCGTCATCCGATACCCCAACCCCGCGCGGGGCGTGTCGGCGCATTGCCAAATTCGTGACGTTGTTGGGCAGAAACGGCCTATGCTCACTCCGGACATCGCAAAGGAGACCCGCCATGATCTCGGACCTCACCGCCGCCCGGGCATTCTTCGAGGCCTGCGAAGCCGGCGCGGGCTGGGAGGGCTGCAAGGCCCACTGCACGCCCGACGCCACCTTCTCCGCCCAGGCCTGGGCGCTGGCCGAGGTGAAGTCCCTCAGCGCCTATGCCGACTGGATGAAGGGCATCATGGGCGTGCTGACCGACGGCCACTACGACCTGAAATGCTTCGCCCACGACCCCGACCGGAACACGGTCGCTGCCTGCGCGACCTTCATCGGCACGCACCTCGCCGGCGGCCCGATCGCGCCCACCGGCAAGACCACCCGCACCGACTATGTCTACGTGATGACCCTTGCCGGCGGGAGGATCAGCCACATGACCAAGGTGTGGAACGACGGCTACGCGCTGAAGGAGCTTGGCTGGGCCTGAGATCCCGGCCCACCTGGGCGGAGAGGCCTTTCCGCGGCGCCCTGACTCCGCGCCGGAGGATGACGGCGGAACGGGTCTGCCGCGGATCACGCGATACCGCCCCCCGCGCTGCCGAAACGCAGAAGCCGCCGCCCGCCCTCATCGCCGCCGCTGCGCGCCGCACGCACGCTCCCTGAGGCGACGGCCGATGCTGGCTTGGGAGGGCGAGGCGCGCTAGGCACGGACCACCGCAGCCGGAGGAGACTCCGGCCTGCGTGAGCCGTATCGAGACGCGCTCAACTCCGCGCGCTACCGCCGCGACGGCCATCTGCGCCGCTCGGCGCGCAATCTCGTGATCCTGTCGCTCTGGTTCGCCGGCGTGCCGCCACGGGTGCTCGCCCGGCTGTACTGAGCAGCGGGCCCAGAACGAATCCGCTTGACGCCATCCGCGGGCGGGCGTATCCGCCCGCATGTCGCAAACAAAAGTTCGTATTCCGAACTTCGCGAAAGACGACACCGCCCCGGTCGCCGATCCGGCCGAGAAGAACCTCGTCCGCTCGCTCGCCAAGGGCTTCGCCGTCCTGCACGCATTCACCGCCGAGCGCGACGAACTAACGCTCGCCGAGGTCGCGCGCGAAGCCGGCGTCGACAACGCGACCGCCTTCCGCTTCCTCAACACGCTGGTGATGCTCGGCTATGTCGCGCGCGTGCCCGGCACGCGGCGCTTCCGCCTGACGCTGCGCTGCCTCGATCTCGGCTTCAACGCGATCGCGCGCGCGGATCTGCGCCTGCAGGCACGACCGATCCTGCGTGACCTCGTCGGCGCGGTGAACGAGGCTGCCTCGATCGGCGTGCTCGACGGCGTGGATGTCGTCTACATCGAGCGCATCCAGGCCGGCATCGCGCGGCTCGGCGTCGATGTGCGCATCGGCAGCCGCGTGCCCGTCTATTCCTCCGCGATCGGCCGCGCGATCCTTGCCTATCTGCCGCGCGAGACGCAGATCGCCGTGCTCGATGCGCGCCCGCGCGAGAGGCTGACCGAGGCGACCGTCACCGACCGCGACGCGCTGCTCGCGATCCTCGAGCGCGTGCGCGAAGACGGTATCGCCTTCTCCGACCAGGAGACCGTGCCGGGACTGCGCGTGCTCGCCTGCCCGCTGCTCGACGCCGACGGGGTACCCTTGGGCGGCATCAGCGTCGCCGCCCCGGCGCTGCGCATGACCGCCGAGGACTATCTGCGCCAGGCCGGCCCGCCCCTGATCGCCGCCGCGCGCGCGCTGTCGCGCGGGCTTGAGGCCGCCGGTGGCACCGCCGCGCCGCAGCACCCCACCCTTGCCGACACGAACCGGGACAGGAGACACCACCCATGACGACGCGCCTCGACTATCACGGAATCGTTCCGGCGATCGCCTGCCCGTTCCGCGACGACCACGCGATCGACGCGGATGAACTCGCCCGCTTCGCCCGCTGGCTCGGCCGCCAGCCCGGTATCGTCGCGCTGATGACCAACGGGCACACCGGCGAGGTGTTCTCGCTCACCCCGCGCGAGCGCATCGAGGTGACGCGCATCGCCGCCGAGGCGACGCGGGGGATCTGCCCGGTGATCTCCTCGATCGTCTGCGAAGGGATCCGGGACGCGGTCGAGCAGGCGGTGGCGGCGAGAGAGGCGGGCGCGCAGGCGCTCGACATCATGCCGCCGCATCACTGGCTCCGCTTCGGCTTCCGCCCGGACCAGGTGATCGACTACTTCACCGCGATCGGCGAGGCGACCGGGCTCGGCCTGATCGTCCATGTCTATCCCGCCTGGACCAAGGCGTCGTTCCCCTCGTCGCTGCTTGCCGAGCTGGCGCGCCTGCCCTTCGTGCACGCCTTCAAGATCGGCACGCGCGAGATGAACAAGTACGCCGCCGACCTCAAGGCGATCCGCGCGGCCGATCCGTCCTGCGCGCTGCTCACCTGCCATGACGAGTATCTGCTCGCCTCGATGGTGCAGGGGATCGACGGCGCGCTGGTCGGCTTCGCCTCGCTGATCCCCGGGCTGATCCACGACCTGCTCGCGGCGGTGAAGGCGGGCGACCTCAAGCGCGCGATGGCGGTGCAGGCGCTGATCGATCCGGTGAAGGACGCCGTCTATGGCGGCGGCGAGCCCACCGGCGAGGCGCATGCGCGGATGAAGACGGCGATGAAGCTCGCCGGGATCCTGCGCAACGACACGGTGCGTCCGCCCACCCACGCACCGAACGCAGCCGAGATCGAGACGATCCGCGCCGCACTGGATGCGGCTGGCGTGCTCGCGCGCGCGGCTGCCGCGTAGAACCACCGACCAGGGAGAAACGACCGATGCTTCGGCGCACACTGCTTGCCGCCGGCGCGGCCACGCTCGCTGCCCCCGCCATCCGCGCCCAGCAGGGCTGGCCGCACGGCCGCACGATCCGCGTGATCGTGCCCTTCCCGCCCGGCGCGGTGAACGACCTGCTCGGGCGGATGCTCGCGCAGCGGCTCCAGGACAAGCTCGGCGCCACCGCGGTGGTGGAGAACCGGGTCGGCGGCAACGGCGTGGTCGGCACGAGCCATGTCGTGCAGGCAGCGAACGACGGCTACACGCTGCTTGCTTCGGCCTTCAACACGGTGGTGCTGCACCTGGTGACGCCGAACCTGCCGTTCGATCCGATGTCGGATCTCGACGTGGTCGCGCGCACAGGCGTGGCACCCCTGGTGATGGTGATGACGCCGGATCGGCCGCAGACCACCGTCGCCGAGGTGGTCGCCGCCGCCAAGGCCAAGCCGGCCGATTGGACCTTCGCGATCACCTCGGTCGGCTCGGCCGGACATCTCGCCACGATCGAGTTCAACCGCCGCAGCGGCGCGAATATCGAGATGGCGCCCTATCGCGGCACGCAGCCGGCGCTGACCGACATCATGGGCGGCAACGTGCAGCTGCTGATCGACCCGGCCTTCGCGCTGCTGCCGGCGGCGCGCGCTGGTCGCGCCAAGGCGCTCGGCATCGCCTCGGCGCAACGGTCCGAGCTCGCACCGGAGCTGCCGACCATGGGCGAGTCCGGCCTCGGCGACTTCGTGTTCAACTCCTGGTACGGGATATGGGCGCCCAAGGGCACCTTGGCCGAGATCAAGGGTCGCGTGAACACGCTGATGGCGGATGCGATGCGCGAGGCCGAGACGCGCCAGTGGCTCACCTCGCGGCTGGTCGAGCCGGTGACCGAGAGCGCGGATGAGGCGCGCGCCTTCATGGTCTCGGAGGAGAAGCGCGCGCGCGAACTGCTGGCGAGCGTGAACTTCAAGCCGGCCTGATGCATGCGCTGGTGACCGGGGCGAGTTCGGGGATCGGCGCGGCGATCGCCACGCGGCTGCTGGCCGATCAGTGGCGCGTCACCGGCCTCGATCTCACCCCGGCACCGCGCGATGCGCCGGGTTGCGCGCATCACCAGCTCGACCTGACCGACGCGGCGCGGCTCAGGGACCTGCTCGGCCGTCTCGATGGCGTCACGGCGCTGGTGCACGCCGCGGGCGTGCTGCGCGTGGCGCCGCTCGGCGCGCTGGATGCGGAGGCTGGCGCGGCGATGTGGCGGCTGCACGTCGCGGCGGCGGAGGCGCTTGCCGATGCGCTCGTACCGCGCCTGCCCGCAGGCGGACGGATCGTGCTGATCGGCAGCCGCACGGCATCCGGCGCGGCGGGCCGCAGCCAGTACGCCGCGAGCAAGGCCGCCCTGATCGGGCTCGCGCGCTCCTGGGCCGCCGAACTCGCGCCGCGCGGCATCACGGTGAACGTGATCGCACCGGCCGCGACCGACACGCCGATGCTCGCCGATCCCGCGCGCACCGGCGTTGCTCCGAAGCTGCCACCGATCGGCCGCTTCATCCGGACCGAGGAGATCGCGGCGCTCGCCGCGTTCCTGCTCTCGGCCGAGGCCGGCGCAATCACTGGCCAGCAGATCGTGGTCTGCGGCGGAGCCTCGCTGTGACCGCAGCGTCGTTGGGCGGCCAGGTCGCGCTGGTGACTGGTGCTGCCGGAGGGCTTGGCGCGGCGATCGCGGCGCTGCTCGCGCGACGCGGTGCCGCGGTCGCGCTCGGCGACATCCGCGCGCGCGAATGTGAGGCGCTCGCGACACGGCTGCGCGACGCCGGCCACACGGTCCTCGCGCTGCCGCTCGACGTCACCGACGCGGCGTCATGGCAGGCGGCGTGCGGCACGATCGCGGCGCAATTCGGCCGCCTCGACATCCTGGTCAGCAATGCCGCGGTGATTCTGCGCAAGGGCGTGGTGGACGCGACACCGGACGACTGGCGCCGTGTGCTCGACGTGAACCTCACCGGCGCGTTCCTCGGCATCCGCGCCGCCGCGCCGCTGATGCGCCCGACCGGCGGCGCGATCGTGCTCGTCGGCTCCACCGCCGGGCTGACGGCGCATGGCGACGCTGCCTACACCGCCTCGAAATGGGGGCTGCGCGGGCTGCTGCGCGCGGCCGCGCTCGAACTGGTCACGTCGAACATCCGCGTCAACGCGGTGCATCCCGCGACCATCGCGACGCCGATGACCGAGGCCGGCCCGCCCGGGCACCTGGCGGCGAACCGTGCCGCGATCCCGCTCGGCCGCGAGGCGCGGGCGGAGGAGATCGCCGAGGTCGTCGCGTTCCTCGCCGCGCCGCAGGCCTCGTTCGTCACCGGAGCGGAGATCGCGGCCGACGGAGGCTTGACGGCCGGGGGAATCGCCTGGATGCGTGCGCGGCTTCAGGCGAAGTTCGCGCAGGCGGAACACGGCGCGGACTGAAACCCGGAGTCGATCGACGGATTGAGGAGACACAGCATGGCGCCCCGCATCGTCGCGGTCGAGGAACGCACCAGGCCGATCGGCTCGGCGATCCGCAACGCCTATATCGACTTCTCGACCATGACGACGAGCCTTGTCGCCGTCGTCACCGACGTCGTGCGCGACGGCAAGCGCGTGGTCGGCTACGGGTTCAACTCGAACGGCCGCTACGGCCAGGGCGGCTTGATCCGCGAGCGCTTCGCCGCGCGTCTGCTGAACGCCGATCCCGGCTCGCTGCTCGACGCGACCGGCGGGAACCTCGACCCCGATCGCTGCTGGGCGGCGATGATGGCCAACGAGAAGCCGGGCGGGCACGGCGACCGTTCGGTCGCGGTCGGCACGCTCGACATGGCGATCTGGGATGCGGTCGCGAAGATCGCAGGCAAGCCGCTGTTCGGGCTGCTCGCGGACCGTCACGGCATCGAGGCGAACCCCCGCGTGTTCGTCTATGCCGCCGGCGGCTACTACTACCCGGGCAAGGACAACTCGGCACTGCGCGCCGAGATGCGGAGCTACCTCGACCGCGGCTACACGGTGGTGAAGATGAAGATCGGCGGGGCATCGCTCGCCGAGGATCGCGCGCGGATCGAGGCCGTGCTGGCCGAGCTCGACGGCAAGGCCCAGCTCGCGGTCGATGCGAACGGACGTTTCGACCTCGAGACCGCGATCGCCTACGCCAAGGCGCTCTCCGACTATCCGCTGTTCTGGTACGAGGAGGCGGGCGACCCGCTCGACTTCCACCTCCAGGCGACACTCGCGCCGTTCCACCCGGGGCCGATGGCGACGGGCGAGAACCTGTTCAGCCATCAGGACGCGCGCAACCTGCTGCGCTACGGCGGGATGCGCCCGGATCGCGACTGGCTGCAATTCGACTGCGCCCTCTCCTACGGGCTCTGCGAGTACCAGCGCACGCTCGCGGTGCTGACGGAGTGCGGCTGGTCGTGGCGGCGCTGCATCCCGCACGGGGGCCATCAGATGTCGCTGATGATCGCCGCGGGCCTCGGCCTCGGCGGCAACGAGAGCTACCCCGACCTGTTCCAGCCCTATGGCGGCTTCCCTGACGGCGTGCGGGTGGAGAACGGGCACGTCACCCTGCCCGACCTGCCGGGCATCGGCTTCGAGGGGAAGTCGGATCTCTACGCGGAGATGCGCGCGCTGGCCGAATGACCCGTCAGCGCATCGGTTCCTACTCGGCAGCCTTCATGTGCTCCTGCAACCGCGGCATCAGCTCGACCAGGTTGCAGGGGCGGTGGCGGCTGTCGAGCTGGAGGCGCAGGATGTCGTCCCAGGCATCGCGACAGGCGGAGGGTGAGCCGGGCAGGGCGAACAGATAGGTGCCGTGCGCCACGCCGCCCAGCGCACGCGATTGTATGGTGGACGAGCCGACCTTCTGGTAGCTCAGCATCCGGAACAACTCGCCGAACCCCTCGATCCGCTTCTCGATCACGCGCTCGAACGCCTCGGGCGTGACGTCGCGGCCGGTGATGCCGGTGCCGCCGGTGGTGATGATCACGTCGATCCCGGCATCGGCGATCCAGTCGCGCAGATGCGCCTCGATCGCCGCGACCTCGTCGCGGACGATGCTGCGCGCGACCACGCGGTGCCCGGCCCCCTGGATCCGCTCCGCCAGCGTGTCGCCCGAGGTGTCGGTGGCCGGCGTGCGGGTGTCCGAGATGGTCAGCACGGCGATATTGACGGCGACGAATGGGCGGCTCTCGTCGATACGTGCCATGAAGCTGGTCCCTCAGCCGGGGAGCCGAGGCGGAGCGCCTCAATGCAAGCGCGCTGCGCCGCCGGGATCCCGGGCGGTGATCTCCTCGGGACCATGGTAGCGCGGCCAGCGTCCGGCGGCGAGAGCATCCAGCGACGGAGCGGGCCGACCCATCCGGCTCGCGTAGATCCAGCTGAACGCGAGCACCCGCTGCACATACGCGCGCGTCTCGTGGATCGGGATCGTTTCCAGGAACATCAGGGGATCGTTGCCGTAGGACATCGTCCCGTTCCAGCGCGCCACGTTGCCGGGGCCGGCGTTGTAGGCCGCGATCAGGCGCAGGAGGTCGCCACTCACCTCAGGGTGGCGCGCGAGATAGGCGATGTAGCGGCTGCCGATCTCGAGATTGAGCTCGGTGTCGTGCAGCCGGTGGCGCTGCCGACCGGCAAGTTCCGGCCGGCCGGCAACGTAGCTCGCGGTCAGCGGCATGATCTGCATGACGCCGCGCGCGCCGGCCCGGCTGACCGCGGAGGCGTCGAAATTGCTCTCGACCCGCGCCATGCCGATCACCAGCGCCGGATCGACCGCAGCCTCGTCGGGGCGCCAGTGCGGCAGCGGGAAGCGCGCGTAGTCGCGCGGCCGCCCGTCGCGGCTCTCGACCAGCGGCGCGATCCGCATCGCGAGCTCGGCCATGCCGGACTGGCTGGTCACGACGAGCAGCGCGCGCGCGAGCGAGGGGTTGTCGTGGGCGGAGGGCGCGAGGCGGCGCAGTTCCGCCTCCGCCCGCTCGGTCTGGCCGATCTGCAACAGCGCCAGCGCGCGCAGCCCCTGCGCCGTCTCGGCGAGCAGGGCTGCTTCGTTCTCGCCCAGCGTGTCGCGCTCCCAGGCGAATCCGCAGGGGATTCCGAGCGCGCGGCGCGCGAGCAGGCCGTAGAAGCTGCGCGAGGACTGCGCCGCCTCGAGCAGCCACGGCACGTAGTTCCGGTGGTCACGCTGGCGCAAAGCTGCGCGTGCGGTCCAGAACGCGCCGGCGGCACGACGCGCCGAGGAGCCGATCTCGGCCCGCGCGGTCGCCTCGAAATGCCGCCGCGCGGCATCGATCCGGCCGAGCCGCCAGGACGCGAGCCCGGCGAACCACTGCGCCTCGGCCACCTTCGGCGAACTGCGGATCGCCGCACGCGCCTCGCCGAGCGCCTGCTCGTCCAGGCCGCGCAGGAACAGCGCGCGCGCGACCTCGGCGTGCAGGCTCGCCGCATAGGCGGCATCGATCCGGCCGGCGCCGCGGATCGCGCCGATCGCGCGCGGGAACTCCTCGGCGCGGATGTGCTGGCGCACGGTACGGTCGAGTGCGGGGTTGCGCGAGAAGGCGCGCGCGCCCGGGTCGATTTCCTCAGGCGGCGTTTCGGCCGCGGGGAGCTCGCTCACCTCCGCGAGGGTCGGCAGGGTCGTGCCGCGTGGCGCGCGCAGGCGCAGCAGGCGGTGGATGCGCGGCGCGTCCGGATGGTCGGCATAGGCCTCGAGCCAGGCCGACAGCTCCTCCGGCCGGGCACGCGTGTGCGGCCCGAGCAGCCGGTCGGCGAGGACGTGGCCCATCAGCAGGCGATCGGAGAGGCGGGCGATATCGGCATCCGCCGCGGCAAGCCGGCCGTTCACCTGGGCGGCGAAGATGCGGCGGTAGAGGGCTGCATCGGCGGGACCAAGCACGCTCGGCAGGCCGGGCATGCCACCAAAGCTCGGTCGTGGCACCGCGAAGGCCACCTGGTCGTTCCCGCGGGCAGTGCCCGACAGGCCGACCAGTGCCAGGAATGCCGCCCCCCAGATCAGGCCCGCGGTGCGACCGCGGCCCCATGCTCCCTCGGTTCCTTGCATGGCAAGGACTGCGTTAACCGAGCGTCAACCATCTCGTCCACGCCGATATGCGCGACGAATCCCGCGTTGCGAGATGCCCTACGCAGGATCAACAGGCTCGGGGGCGATCCTCGTGTGCCTTAGTTCTGCCGCATCTGTGGCGCGGTGGAATCGAGGCGGCGCCGCAGCGACAGCAGGTCGTTCCAGGCGTCTCGTTTCGCTCCCGGGTTGCGCAGCAGATAGGCCGGATGCAGCGTCGGCAGGGTCGGGATCGGCGCATCGAGGCCCGGAACGTCGAGATCGCGCCATCGTCCACGCAATCGTGTGATGCCCTCGCGTGCGCCGAGCAGCCCGCGCGCCGGCACGCCGCCGAGCAGGACGACCAAGCGCGGTCGCGCCAGGGCAATGTGTCGCCTCAGGAATGGCAGGCACAGCGCGACCTCGGCATCGGTCGGGTTGCGGTTGCCGGGCGGCCGCCACGGCAGCACGTTGGTGATGTAGACTCCTCCCGAGCGCCGCGAGAGGCCGATGCTCGCGAGCATGCGGTCGAGCAATCGCCCCGACGGGCCGACGAAGGGCAGGCCCTCGCGGTCCTCCTCCGCACCCGGGCCCTCGCCGATCAGCATCACGGGTGCGGAAGGATCTCCGTCCGCAAAGACCAGGCTGGTCGCGGTGTCGCGCAGCGCACAGCCGTCGAACGCGGCGAGTGCGGCGCGCAGCGCGGCGAGGGTCTCGGACGCCTCGGCGACGGCCTCGGCACGCGCCACGGCGCCGATCGCCGGGGTCGGCGCCGCGGCGTGAGGTGCGGCGGGTGCGCGCACGGCCGGCGCGGCCCGGCGCGGCGGCGGCTCGGCCAGCCGGTCCTGCGCCACCTCCTCCAGCGCCTCGTCCGCGCCCCAGGCCAGCTGCAAGGCCAGCGCCGCCCTGAGCTCGGACCGCATCGCCGCGTCCACGTCGCACTCCCTATTCCCTCGCCCGGCGTGCAGGATGCCCCTATCTCTGGCGTCGAGCCATGGGGGAAGCGATGCAGCGCGAGGCGATGGAGTTCGACGTGGTGATCGTGGGGGCCGGGCCTGCCGGGCTCGCCGCCGCGATCCGGCTGAAGCAGGCCGCCGGCCAGGCCGGGCGCGAGATCAGCGTCTGCGTGCTGGAGAAGGGCGCGGAGGTCGGCGCGCACATCCTCTCTGGTGCCGTGCTGGAGCCGCGCGCGCTCGACGAGTTGCTGCCCGATTGGAAGGCGCTCGGCGCGCCGATCGACACCCCGGCGCGCGAGGACCGCTTCCTCTACCTCACGGCGAAACGCGCGATCCGCCTGCCCACGCCGCCGCAGATGCACAACAGGGGCAACTGGATCGTCTCGCTCGGCCAGGTCTGCCGCTGGCTCGGCGAACAGGCCGAGGCATTGGGGGTGGAGATCTATCCCGGCTTCGCCGCCGCCGAGGTGCTGTTCGAGGGCGAGCGCGTGGTCGGGGTCGCGACCGGCGATCAGGGCATCGCGAAGGGCGGCAGCCGCAAGCCGTCCTACCAGCCCGGCATGGAGCTCCGCGCCGCCTACACCCTGTTCGCCGAGGGCTGCCGCGGCAGCCTGACCAAGCAGCTCGAGCGGAAGTTCGGCCTGCGCGAGGGTCGCCAGCCGCAGACCTACGCGATCGGCATCAAGGAGCTCTGGGAGGTACCGAAGGAGACGCACCAGCCCGGGCTGATCCTGCACACGATCGGCTGGCCGCTTGCCTCGGACACCTATGGCGGCTCGTTCCTCTACCACTGGGGCGAGAACCTGCTGGCCTACGGCTTCGTGGTCGGGCTCGACTATCCGAACCCGTGGCTCTCGCCCTTCGAGGAGATGCAGCGCTTCAAGACCCATCCGGCGATCCGGCCCCACTTCGAGGGGGCGAAGCGCATCGCCTATGGCGCGCGCGCGCTGAACGAGGGCGGGCTCCAGGCGATTCCCCGGCTCGTGTTCCCCGGCGGCGCGCTGATCGGCTGCGGTGCGGGATTCCTCAACGTGCCGAAGATCAAGGGCAGCCACACCGCAATGAAGTCCGGCATGCTGGCCGCCGAGGCGGCGGCGGAGGCGCTCGCGGGCGCGAAGCCCGACGTGCTGGAGTCGTATCCGTCCGCGCTCGAACGCTCCTGGGTGCATCAGGAGCTCGCCCGCGCGCGCAACATCCGCCCCGCCTTCGCCAAGCTCGGCCTCTGGGGCGGGCTCGCCTATGCCGGGCTCGACACCTACGTGCTGCGCGGCAAGGCACCGTGGACCTTCGGGCATCACCCCGACCACGCCAGCCTGAAGGACGCGGCCTCGGCGCCGCGCATCGACTACCCGAAGCCCGATGGCGTGCTGACCTTCGACCGGCTCTCCTCGGTGTTCCTCTCCAGCACCAACCACGAGGAGGATCAGCCGAGCCATCTGCACCTGGCCGACCCGTCGATCGCAGTCGAGCATAACCTCGCCCGCTATGGCGGGCCGGAGGCGCGCTACTGCCCGGCCGGCGTCTACGAGTTCGTCGGCGTCGAGGAGGGCCAGCCACGGCTGGTGGTGAACGCCCAGAACTGCGTGCACTGCAAGACCTGCGACATCAAGGACCCGAAGCAGAACATCACCTGGGTCACGCCCGAGGGCGGCGGCGGGCCGGTCTATGCCTCGATGTGACCGGCCGTGGGGTCGCGTCCCGGTGGCGCGCGCTCCGGCGCTGCGATACTCTGCCGCCATGCCCGACCGGGACCACTCGCCGCGCACGCTCTCCCGCGTCGCGATGCTGCCTCTGGCGCTGCTTGCGGCCTGCGCGTCCGGCCTGCCCGCCGGCAGTTCCGGCCCGCTGCCGATTCGCGAGGGGCGCTTCCAGCCGACCGGGGCCTACGGCAACTATCTCGCCGGCCGCTTTGCCGCCTCCGAGACCGACACCGTGGCGGCGGCGCGGTTCTTCGAGCGCGCCCTCGACGCCGACCCGGCCAGCCCGGAACTGTTGACCCGCGCCTTCCACGCCGCGCTGGCCGATGGACGCGATGCGGCCCCGCTCGCCCGGCGCGTGCTTCAGCTTCAGCCGACCTCGATGCTCGCGACCCTGGTGGTGGCCGCGGCGGAGGCGCGCGAGGGCCGGTTCGAGCCGGTGGAGCAGCGGATGCGAGCGCTGCCGCGTCAGGGGGCAGGACAGCTTCTCCAGCCGCTGATGCTGGCCTGGGCCTTGGCCGGGCGCGGCCAGTGGGAGCCCGCACTCGCGACGCTGCGCCCGCTGGCCGAGGGGGCGCGGTTCAGGGGCGCCTTCGCGCTCCATGCCGGCCTGATCGCCGATCTTGCCGGGCGCCCGGCCGAGGCCGAGCGCTGGTACGGGCTCGCGGTCGCGGAGGGCGGGGCCAGCCTCCGCGGGGTGGAGATCCAGGCGAGTTTCGCGGCGCGCCAGGGCCGGCTTGAGGACGCGCGGCGGCTGCTCGCCGAGATCGCGACCGGCTCGGACGACATCGCCATGGTCGAGGCGCGGCTTGCGCGCGAGCTTGAGCGCCGTCCGGTCACGTCCGCGGCCGACGGCATGGCCGAGGCGCTGCTGGCCCTCGGCGGCGCGCTGCGCCAGCAGGAGGCAAGCGAGTTCGCGCTGCTGCTGCTGCGCGTCGCGCTGCTGCTGCGGCCCGATTTCCCGGCCGCCAAGCTGATGGTGGCGGACCTGCTCGAGGGAGACCGGCGCTACGAGGCGGCCGCCGGCGTGCTCGCGCGCGTGCGTCGCGACAGCCCCTATGCGCCGGCCGCGCGGGTGCGGCTCTCGGTGGTGCTCGACCGGATGGACCGCACCGATGCGGCGATCGGCGAGCTCGAGGCGCTGGCCGCTGACGACCCGTCACGCGCCGAGCCGCTGGCGCGGCTCGGCGATATCCTGCGGGGCCGGCAGCGCTTCGCCGAGGCGGCGCGCGCCTATGACCGGGCGGTCGAGCGGCTCGGGCCGCCCGAGCGGCGGCAATGGACCCTCTACTACGCCCGCGGCATCGCGCTTGAGCGCTCGAAGGACTGGCCGCGCGCCGAGGCGGACTTCCTCAGGGCGCTCGAACTCTCGCCGGACCAGCCCTATGTGCTCAACTATCTCGGCTACACCTGGGCCGATCAGGGCCGCGAGCTCGCGCGCGCGAAGCGGATGATCGAGCGCGCGGTGGAACTCCGCCCGCATGATGGGCACATCATCGACAGCCTGGGCTGGGTGCTGTTCCGCATGGGCGACTACCGCGGCGCGGTGCGCTGGCTCGAGCGCGCGGTGGAACTCGTGCCGCGTGACCCGGTGATCAACGACCATCTCGGCGACGCGTATTGGATGGTCGGGCGGCACACCGAGGCCCAGTTCCAGTGGCGCCGCGCGCTGAGCCTCAGCCCCGAGGCGGAGGAGATCCCGAAGATCGAGGCCAAACTGCGCCACGGTCTCGTGCTGCCGCCGGCGAGTGTGGCCGCAGGCAACACCCAGGGCGAGGCGCCCGCCACTTCGCGCTGAGCGTGACCGTCACCGAGACGGCCCAGGCCAAGGTCAACCTGTTCCTCCATGTGCTGGGCCGGCGTGGCGACGGCTACCACGAGCTCGACAGCCTGGTGGTGTTCGCCGCCGCCGCCGATACGCTGCGCGCCGAGCCGGCGGAGGTGCTCTCGCTCGCCGTGGACGGACCGTTCGGCGCGGCGCTTGCGGGGGTGGACAATCTCGTGCTGCGCGCCGCGCGCAGGCTCGCCGCGGCGGCGGCAACGACGAAGGGCGCGCGGCTGACGCTGACCAAGGCGCTGCCGGTCGCCTCCGGGATCGGCGGCGGGTCGGCGGACGCAGCCGCCGCGCTGCGCGCGCTCGACCGACTCTGGAGGCTCGGTCTTGGAGTCGAGCGGCTGGCCGCGATCGGCGTGGCCCTCGGCGCGGACATCCCTGTGTGTGTGCACGCGCGCCCGGCGCGGATGGGCGGGATCGGAGAATGCGTGGTCGCGGCGCCGGCACTGCCGAGGTTCGGGCTGCTGCTGGCCAACCCCGGTGTCGGCCTCGCCACTGCGGCGGTGTTCGCTGCGCGGGCCGGCGGGTTCGACGCGCCGGCCGTGCTGCCGGCATCGTGGCCCGATGCGGCCGCGATGGCGCGCGACCTCGCGGCCTGCCGCAATGCGCTCGAGCCTGCCGCGATCGCGCTGTGCCCGCCGATCGCCGAGGTGCTTGCCGCGATCCGCGCCCTGCCCGGGGCACGACTCGCGCGGCTGAGCGGTTCCGGAGCCACCTGCTTCGCGCTGTTCGACGACGACGGCGCAGCCACTCGAGCCGCTGCCCTGCTCGGGACCGCGCACCCGTCCTGGTGGGTCGCCGCGGGGCTCGCCGCTACGCCAGGCTGCCGTGCAGGAAGCCCAGCGCCGGCAGTGGCCGCCACCGGCGAGGCAGATCCGCCCGTCTGATCGGCGCGACGGAATAGTGCGGCACGGGCTGCTTGTTCCGCCGCAGGAGATGCTCGTAGTCGCGCACCTGCTGCAGCCGCCAGGCGCAATCCTCCAGCGCAGCGGCGCGCGTGCGGAACACCTCCGCGATCCGGTCGGTCTTGGCCACCGTGGCGACAACCGCCCAGAGCGTGTCGTCGGTGGCCCGCGAGAATATTTCGACGCTGCTCACGCCATCAGGATCGAGGTTTGCCCTTTCCCACTCGCCAGTCTGCCACGGGCGGCGCGGAAAAGAAAACGGGCCGGCGGCTGGGAGGTTGGTCTGCCGCCGGCCCGCCTTTGAGACGGTGGCCTGCCGGGAAAGGCCCACCGTCCGTAACGAGGGGATGTTGCACTGCGGCGGGTTACCGGTCGGCGGCGAGGCAATTAAGGATCGGTCATGTCCGGTCCGGCCCGGTGACGCGCCAAACCCAGGGCCTTGCCGCGCGGTCCGCGCGCTGCCAAGCCGCGATCGTCTCGGCCGCGCGCAGCGTCAGGCCGATATCGTCGAGACCGGCGAGCAGTGCCTCGCGCCGTGCCGCGTCGATCGCGAAGGAATGGGCGCTGCCGTCGGGGGCGATGACGAGGGTCCGCTCGAGATCGACCGTGACGCGCGCGTTCTCCGGCGCGGCCTCCACCTGAGCGGCGATCGCGCACACCGCGGCCTCGTCCAGCACCACCGGCAAGAGCCCGTTCTGGAGGGCGTTGGTGCGGAAGATGTCCGAGAACGAGGGCGCGATCACCGCGCGCACGCCCATCCCGGCAAGCGCCCAGACCGCGCCCTCGCGGCTCGATCCGCAGCCGAAATTGGGGCCGGCGAGCAGGATCGGCGCACTCCGGAACGCGGGCCTGTTCAGCACGAAGTCCGGGTCCTCCGAGCCGTCCGGGCGCAGGCGCCAGATCTCGAAGGCATGCGCGCCCATGCTCTCGCGCGTGGTGCCGACCAGGCGCTCGACGCGGATGATCACGTCGGTGTCGATATTGGCGCGCAGCAGCGGCGCGGCCGGCCCCGTGACGGTGGCGAACGGTTCCATGGTCAGAACGGCTGGCGGATGTCGGTGATCCGCCCCGTCACGGCCGCTGCCGCCGCCATCGCCGGGCTCGCGAGATGCGTCCGCGCCCCCTTGCCCTGCCGGCCGATGAAGTTCCGGTTCGAGGTCGAGACGCAGCGCGCGCCCGCGGGCACCGCCTCCCCATTCGCGGCGACGCAGAGCGAGCAGCCCGGCTCGCGCCAGTCGAACCCGGCCTCGCGGAAGACGCGATCGAGCCCCTCCGCCTCGGCCGCGCGCTTCACGCGCACGCTGCCAGGCACGACCCAGGCGGCCACCCCCTCGGCGACGCGGCGGCCGCGCACGATCGCCGCCGCCTCGCGCAGATCCGACAGCCGCGCATTGGTGCAGGAGCCGATGAACACCCAGTCCACCGCCGTGCCGGCGAGCGGGCGGCCGGGCTCGAGCCCCTGATACGCGAGCGCCTCCGCCCACGCCGTGCGCCGCGCCTCGTCGGGCGCGGCCTCCGGCGAGGGGATCGGCGCATCGACCGCGATCACGTGCTCCGGGCTCGTGCCCCACGTCACCTGCGGCGCGATCGCGCCGGCATCGATCGCATGGTCGGCGTCGAAGCGCGCGCCGTCGTCGCTATAGAGGGCGCGCCACGCGGCCAGCGCCGCCTCCCACGCCGTCCCGCTGGGCGCGAAGTCGCGGCCGGCGATCCAGTCGAACACCGTGTCGTCGGGGGCGATGAAGCCCATCCGCGCGCCCATCTCGATCGAGAGATTGCAGAGCGTCAGGCGCTGCTCGACCGCGAGCGCGCGCACCGCGCTGCCGGCCCATTCGATCGCGTGGCCGGCGCCCGCGCCGGTGCCGAACCAGCCGATCGCGTGCAGCACCGCGTCCTTCGCGGTCGTGCCGCGCGGGAACGCGCCCTCGAACCGGACACGCATCGATTTCGGCTTCGCGAGCCTCAGCGTCTGCGTGGCGAGCGCGTGGGTGAGCTCCGAACTGCCGACGCCGAAGGCGAGCGCGCCGAGCCCGCCATTGGTGCAGGTGTGGCTGTCGCCGCAGACCACCGTCAGCCCCGGCAGCACGATGCCGAGTTCCGGCCCCATCACGTGCACGATGCCCTGGCCGTCCTGGCCGAGATCGAACAGCCGGATGCCGTGACGCGCCGAGCCCTCGCGCAGCATCGCGACACCCGCGCCACCTCGCGGGAAGGTCTCCGCCGTGCGGCCCGGCGCGGTCGCCACCGCGTGGTCGGGGGTGGCGAAGGCCAGCTCCGGATAGGGAATCGCATGGCCCTTGTCCGCGACCTCGCCGAGCGCACGCGCGCCCGAGAGATCGTGCAGCAGGATGCGGTCGATGTGGATCAGGTCCTGGCCACCGCCGGCGGAGGCGATGCGGTGAGCGTCCCAGAGCTTGTCGAACAGGGTGGGCATCCACAGGATGTAATCCTGCGGGTGAAGGGCCGGAAGGCCCTCCCCCCGCACCCCCCTCCCGGGACCGGCGCCACGGCTAGATCGCCACCCGGACTCCGAGCTCCACGACGCGGTCCGAGGGGATGCGGAAGAACTCCGTCGCCGGAACCGCGTTGCGCGCCATCACCAGGAACAGCCAGTGACGCCACAGCGGCATCTTCGGCACCTGCGCCGGCACCACCACCTCGCGGCCGAGGAAGAAGCTGATCTGCATCGGATCCGCATCGACACCGTGGCTCTTCAGCTCGGTCAGCGCGCGCGGGATGTTGGGGCTCTCCATGAAGCCGTAGTGCAGGATCACCCGGTGGATGCCCGGCGCCAGCTGCTCGACGAGGACGCGGCGCTCGGGCGGCACCACCGGGATGTCGTCGGTCAGCACGGTGATGAACAGCACCCGCTCGTGCAGCACCTTGTTGTGCTTGAGATTGTGCAACAGCGCGTTCGGCACGTAGTCCGGATTGCCGGTCATGAACGCGGCCGTGCCCGGCACGCGGATCGTCCGGCTCTGCGGCAGGCGCGCGAGGAACGAGGCGAGCGGCAGGCTGTCGGTGCGCCAGCGCTCGAAGATGAGATCGCGCCCGCGCTTCCAGCTCGTCATCAGCGCGAACAGCGCGAGCCCAAGCAGCAGCGTGAACCACGCCCCGTCAGGGACCTTCAGCGCCGCCGAGCCCAGGAAGGCGAGATCGATCACCAGGAACGACCCGAACGCAAACCCCGTGAGCGCCCAGCTCCAGCCCCACACCCGCCGCGCCACCAGGAACCCGAGCACGGAGGTGCAGGCAAAGGTGCCGGTCGCCGCAAGCCCATAGGCACCGGCAAGCCCATCGGCGCTGCGGAACGCCAGCACCAGCAGGATCACCGCGATGAACAGCCCGGCATTCACCTGCGGCAGGTAGATCTGCCCCCGCTCCTCGCCCGAGGTGTGGCGCACCGTCAGACGCGGGCAGAAGCCGAGCTGCATGGTCTGGCGCGCCAGCGAATAGGCGCCGGTGATCACGGCCTGGCTCGCGATGATCGTCGCCACGGGGGCGATCGCCACCAGCGGCAGGCGGAACCACTCGGGTGCCAGCCGATAGAACGGGTTCGCAATCGCCGAGGGGTCGGCCAGCAGCAGCGCGCCCTGGCCCAGATAGTTGAGCGTGAGCGAGGGCAGCACGAGGAAGAGCCAGGCCCGGCGGATGGGCCGGCGGCCGAAATGGCCGAGATCGGCGAACAGCGCCTCCGCGCCGATCACGGCCAGCACGACCGCGCCCAGCACCAGGAACGCCTCGAAGCCGTGGCGGACGAAGAACATCACCGCATGGTGCGGGCTGACCGCCTCGATCACCGACGGCTGTGCCGCGATCGCGAGCCCGCCCAGAACCGCGATGACGATGAACCACACGGTCATCAGCGGCCCGAACATCGTGCCGACGCTGCCCGTGCCGCGCTGCTGCACCGCGAACAGCCCGACCAGCACGACGATCGAGAGCGGCACGACGAAGCGCTGGAAGGCCGGGTCCGCCACCTCCAGCCCCTCGAAGGCCGACAGCACCGAGATTGCCGGAGTGATGGTGCACTCGCCGAAGAACAGGCCGGCTCCGGCGATGCCCGTGAGCGTCGCCCAGCGTTTGATCCTCCCCTCCGGCAGGCTGCGTGTTGCGAGCGCCATCAGGGCCAGAATGCCGCCTTCACCGCGGTTGTCCGCCCGCATCACCACCGTGACATACTTCACGGTCACCACCAGGATCAGCGACCAGACGACGAGGCTGAGCACGCCGAGCACGTCCTCAGGGGCCACCACCGTGCCGCGAGCCGGCGTCAGGGCGGCCCGGATGGCATAGAGGGGGCTGGTGCCGATGTCGCCGTAGACGACGCCGAGCACCGCGAGCAGCGTCGTCGCGGCGGGGCCGCGCGACGATTGTGGAGTCCGGGAGTTGGGGGCCTGGCCCCCCTCGGGGGTGGTCACGGGCTTGGCCTATACACCCGGGGGCCGGGGGGTCGGGAAGCCCATTCCCGAGATTCTGGCCTGCGCTGCATGCGGCCGTTGCGCGTGCGGCCGGCCGGTGCCCATCCCGCCGGGTGGGTGCTACAAGCGGGTCGACGGACAGGCCAAGGGGAAGACGGGGACCGATGAGCCTCGGGTTGCGCGATGCGCGCCGCGCCGACCGACGCCGCAGGCGCGCGCGGATGTTCACCTTTCTCGCGATCCTGGGCGGGCTCGTGCTGCTGGGCGCGCTCGCCTACGAATCCGGCAGCCGGCTCGCGCAGATCGAGACCGACGGGCTGCGCAGCGAGATCGAGCAGCAGCGGCGCATGATCGCGGCCCTGCAGCAGCAGCTCGCGCAGACCGAGGCGCTGCGCCAGCAGGCGGAGAGCCGAGTGCGCGAGTGGGAGGCGCGCTACGCCCGCGATGTGCCGACCGGGACCGCGCGCGAGCTGTTCATGCAGGTCCAGGAGCGTTTGGGCGAGGGTCTGGCGGCGGACCGCCTCGCGCTCGTGCTGCGCAATGCGACGGACGGGACCAAGTGCGATCCCGGCCAGGAGACGCGCCGGTTCCTGTTGCCCACGCCGATCTCCCGCGGCGGGCAGACTTCGGTGTCGTTTGCGGGTGCGATCGTGGTGACGGGCGAGGGCCA
This sequence comes from Elioraea sp., assembly GCF_051860475.1. NCBI lineage: Bacteria > Pseudomonadati > Pseudomonadota > Alphaproteobacteria > Acetobacterales > Elioraeaceae > Elioraea > Elioraea sp. Next base: position 37,351 of record NZ_JBHYDW010000018.1, read on the forward strand.
GTCGGCGCGTGCCCCGGACGGTGCGCCGCATGCCTGGTACGACCCTGCGGCGCCGGTGACGATCGTCGCGATCCAGCCCGGCGGCGGTCGCACCGAAACCACGGGGCAGTTGCCGCTGACCTTCTCGGTCGTGCGCGGCGCCAACGAGCATCGGTTCCTGGTGACGGAGGCCGATCTGCGCGGCTTCGTCAGTGTGACCGCGGAGCGCTGCGACTACCCATAGAATCGCGACGGTGGGTTTAAAGAAGGGATAGGGCGTTGGGGGAAAGAGCCATTGGTCCTCCTTTGTCGAACACGACTGTAAGATTGAAGCCAAGCGCGCGAGGATCGAGGCTGAGGGGTGGCATCGTCCCACCGCTGCAGCGATGGGTAACGGGAAACGCGATTGTCCGGGCGTTCGCAGCCGATCCAAGCTCGGGCTTGCGAGGCGATACGGCCCCTGTCAGCCACACGGCGCTTGTGCGTTCGGTGCGTCACCTTCTGTAGCGCAGCGCCTCGACGAGTACCGCGAGTGTCGGCGACGACTGGCGGCGGCTGGGGTAGTAGAGGTGGTAGCCCGGAAACGGCGGGCACCAGTCGGGAAGTACGCGCCGGAGGCGGCCGCCCGCGATATGGGGCGCGGCCGCTTCCTCCAGGACAAAGGCCACCCCGAAGCCCTCGACGGCAGCGGTCAAGATCTGCGCCGCCGCATTGAACGTAAGCTGGCCATCGACGCGCACATTGAGCGCGCGACCGTCCTTCTCGAACCGCCATGCATAAAGCCCGCCATAGGTGGGCAGGCGCAGGTTGATGCAGTCGTGCTCGACCAAGTCCTGCGGTCGCTTCGGCGGCTTGTGCCTGGCGAAGTAGATAGGCGAGGCCACACAGGCCATGCGCAGGTCCGGCCCAAGCCTGACGGCGATCATGTCCTTGGCGACCTGCTCTCCCAATCGGATGCCCGCGTCGAAGCGCTCGGCCACGATGTCGGTGAAGCCGTTGTCGAGCACCACCTCGATCTTGATGTCGGGGTAGTCCGGAAGGAAGCGGGCGAGCTTGGGCCACAGGATGGCGTCGGCGGCATGGACCGATGCTGTGATCCGAAGCGTGCCGGCGGGCTTGGCCCGGAACTCGTTGAGCGCGGCCATCTCCGCCTCGATCGCCTCGAAGTAGGGACCGACCGTCGAGAGCAACCGCTCGCCCGCCTCGGTGGGCGCCACGCTGCGCGTGGTGCGCGCGAGCAGCTTCAGGCCCAGCCGCTCTTCGAGCTTGCGCACGGTGTGGCTGACCGAGGACTGCGATATGCCGAGCTTGGCGGCCGCGCGCGTGAAGTTGCGCTCGCGCGCCACAGCCAGAATGGCGACCAGGTTACTCACCGCGTCGCGGGCCATTCATCGATCCATCGATAGGTCCATGCAGCTTTCAGCAGCTAATCGCATGCTGATGGCAGAGCTAGCTTGCGGTCAACAGCCATCACGCGGGTTGCGGCGAACCCGACCTCCCTGATCCCGACCAGCAAAGGACGACGGACATGGCAAGCACACGCGGATCAAACACCGACCGACGGGGTTTCCTCGGTGCCGCGGGCAGCCTCGCTGCGGCGTCCCTGCTCGCCGGCATGACGAATGAGGCGTTCGCACAGCAGGCAGGCACCGGCGCGGCCGCTGCGGCGACCATGAACGGACGGCGCAGGCTCGGCACGATGGAGGTCTCCAGCCTCGGCCTCGGCGTGCAGAATATGGCCCGCACCTACCAGACCACGATCCCGAGCCGCCCCGAGATGATCAACATCATCCGGACAGCCTTCGAGCGCGGCGTCACCTTCTTCGACACCGCCGAGGCCTACGGTCCGCATGAGTGCGAGCGGATTCTCGGTGAAGCGATCACACCGTTCCGCGACAAGGTCGTGATCACGTCCAAGTTCGGCTGGAACATCGACCTGGAGACAGGCGAGCGTCGCCCTGGGCTCGTCAGCCAGCCGGCTCGCATCAAGCAGGCCGTGGAGGGAATGCTGAAGCGTCTGCGCACCGACCGCATCGACCTGCTCTATCAGCACCGCGTCGACCCCCAGGTGCCGATCGAGGACGTCGCCGGCGCCATCAAGGATCTCAAGACCGAGGGTAAGGTGTTGCACTGGGGCCTGAGCGAAATGGGCCTGGATACGCTGCGCCGCGCCCATGCGGAATTGCCCGTCACGGCCGTGCAGAACGAATACTCGATGCTGTGGCGTGGGCCGGAAGCCGAGGTGATCCCACTTTGTGAGGAGCTGGGCATCGGCTTCGTGCCGTGGAGCCCGCTGGGCGTAGGGTTCCTGACCGGCGCCATCGATGCGCGGACGCGCTTCGCGGAAGGCGACATCCGCAGGATCGAGGGGCGCTTCTCGCCTGAGAACCTGCCCAACAACCTGGCCCTGGTCGGACTGGTAAAGAGCTGGGCCGAACGCAAGCAGGCCACGCCCGCCCAGATCGCGCTGGCATGGCTGATGGCTCAGAAGCCGTGGATCGTGCCCATCCCCGGCACCACGCAGATGGCGCACATGCTCGACAATATTGGCGCGGCCAACATCATGTTCGCATCTGCCGAGGTCGACGAACTCAACGCCGCCGTGTCGGCCATCGAGATCCGCGGCGCGAGATTGCCGGACGCGGTGCTGGTGTTTTCGGGCGTCGAAGCGCCGCCAAGGAGATGATCCCGTCGACGCCGCACGGCACGGCACGGCACGACACGCATCAAGGCGCTTAACCCGTGGCCCGGCCGCCGCAGGCCGGACGCAGGCGACGAGCCTGACGTCAGCCTACGCCGGCCCGCCGCACCCGCCGGCCTGCCCGAACAAGGCGTGGACCGAATCCATGACCGCGGACGGAAGCGCGAGCATGCACCACGACGCGAGGACAAGCTCATGGACGACACTCCGACCATCACCCGGCGCGCCGGCCTAGAGGGTGTGCTGATGCTCGGCATGATCGCGAACGCTGCCGCCGTCGCGGGTCCCGCGAACGCGCAGCAGGCCGGCAGGACGAGCGACGTGCTCGTCGCGTACCTCACGCGCACCGGCAACACGCGCGTCATCGCACGCCAGATCAGCCGGGCCCTGGACGCCGACCTGTTCGAGATTCGCACCGCCGAGGCCTATCCGGAGGACTACGACGAGATGGTCGCCCAGGCCGAGCGAGAGCGCCAGTCGGGCTTCGAGCCCGAACTCGCGGCCCTGGCGCCGAACATCGTCGCCTATCGGACGGTGTTCCTGGGCTTCCCGATCTGGGGAATGACGGCGCCTTCGGTGATCAGGTCGTTCCTGTCGCGGCACGAACTATCGGCCAAAACGCTTGTCCCGTTCATCACCCATGGCGGGTATGGGCTGGGCAGCAGCCTGAGCGTGGTGGCCGAGCGCGCGCCACGGGCCAACCTTGTCGAACCCTTCTCCATGGAGGCGGATCAGGAGCGGCGCACCCGCGACCAGGTGAGGGAGTGGCTCGGCAGTGTCCGAATCCGCAGATAGGCAACTCAATCGCGTCCGTCAGGATCAGGAGAAAGGGGCGACTGCTTTCAGGCGGTCCTGAGCGATGGCGCAATGACGTCGATGGGCGCGTATCGGAAGGACCCGTGATCGGCGGCGACGTCGCAGAATGTCGTGCCAAGATCGCCGCCTGGGTCGCTGACTACAACCGCCAGCGCCCGCATTCGGCGCTGGGCTACGTCACGCCCGCAGCCTAGCCGCTACTCTCACCGCGCCGCACGGCGCCCAACCCGCCAAGACTCTGACCGCCACTGGATGAAGAGCCGGTGGCAGGTCAGTCCAGCCTGGAACTGTCGCGCCTTGGGCGGCGGCCCATCGCGCGCCTGCTGAGCACGCAGGCCGCGCTCGATCCCGAGGTGCAGGCGGCGGCCTGGACATGCGGGCGCGGCCGGCTGTTCGCAGCGGAGGGCGCGCGCCTGGGGCTGCGCGCGCCGAGGGCGCGCATGTCGGGCCGGCCATCATGATGGGACCGGTTCCGACCAACCATCGCACTCTCGTTGCGCGTTCCCGGCCTTCACTTCGGGTTCGTACCGAGCGACGGGTCGGGCGGAATGAGGAAGGGGGCGGCGACGGGGGCGGTGATGGATGCTGTGCGGCGCTGGCTTGCCGAAACGCCGCTGGCGCCGGACAGCCAGTCCGGTCCGGGGCCTTCGGCCCCAAGGAAACCCGCGGGGGACAAGGGCCATTGGCCCTTGTCTCCCGATGGTGCTATTCTTTGCCTTCGCTCGCCATCTGGTTGCGCCGCCGGATCGCGGCACCGAGAATGTCGCCCAGCGACGCGCCCGAGTCGGAGGAGCCGAACTCGGCCATCGCCTGCTTCTCCTCCTCCATCTCGCGCGCCTTGATCGACAGCGACAGCCGGCGCGAGGCGCGCTCGATCGCGATGATCTTGGCGTCCACCTTGTCGCCGACGCCGAACCGGTCGGGCCGCTGGTCCTGCTTGTCGCGCGCGAGGTCGGCCTTGCGGATGAAGCCGGTCAGGGTCTCGTCGACCTTCACCTCGATGCCGTTGCCCTGCACCGCGGTGACGATGCCGGTCACCACCTGGCCCTTCTGGAGCCGGTCGAGCACGCCGGCCGCCGGGTCGGAGGTGAGCTGCTTCACGCCGAGGCTGATCCGCTCCTTCTCGACATCGACGTCGAGCACCTTGGCCTCGACCATGTCGCCCTTGGAGTGTTTCTGGATCGCGACCTCGCCGGGCTCGTCCCAGGCGAGGTCCGAGAGGTGCACCATGCCGTCGATGTCGCCGGGCAGACCGATGAACAGGCCGAACTCGGTGATGTTGCGCACCTCGCCCTGCACGGTTGAACCCACGGGATGCTTCTCGAGGAACTCCTCCCAGGGGTTGCGCAGGCACTGCTTCAGCCCGAGCGAGATGCGGCGCTTCACGCCGTCCACGTCGAGCACCATCACCTCGACCTCCTGGCTGGTCGAGACGATCTTGCCCGGGTGCACGTTCTTCTTGGTCCAGGACATCTCCGAGACGTGCACCAGACCCTCGACCCCCGGCTCGAGCTCGACGAAGGCGCCGTAGTCGGTGATGTTGGTGACGCGGCCGGTGTACTTGGCGCCGACCGGGTACTTCGCGGTCACGCCGTCCCACGGATCGGCCATCAGCTGCTTCATGCCGAGGCTGATGCGCTGGGTCTCCGGGTTGAAGCGGATCACCTGCACCTTGACGGTCTGGCCGACCTGCAGCGCCTCCGACGGATGGTTGATGCGCCGCCAGGCGATGTCGGTGACGTGCAGCAGCCCATCCACGCCGCCCAGGTCCACGAACGCGCCGTAGTCGGTGATGTTCTTCACCACGCCGTCGAGGATCTGGCCTTCCTTCAGGCCCTGGACGAGCTCGGCGCGCTGCTCGGCGCGCGTCTCCTCGAGCACCGCGCGGCGGGAGACGACGATGTTGCCGCGCGAGCGGTCCATCTTGAGGATCTGGAATGGCTGCGGCGAGCCCATGAGGGGCCCGACATCGCGCACCGGGCGGATATCCACCTGGCTGCCCGGCAGGAACGCGACCGCGCCGCCGAGATCCACCGTGAAGCCGCCCTTCACCCGGCCGAAGATCACGCCGTTCACACGAGCCTGCGCCTGGAACGCCTTCTCGAGATTGGTCCAGGCCTCCTCGCGGCGGGCCTTCTCGCGCGAGAGGATGATCGAGCCGTCACGGTCCTCGTAGCGCTCGACATAGACATCGACGAGGTCGCCGGGCTTCACCTCGGGCTTCTGGCCCGGGGCGGCGAACTCCTTCAGCGCGACCCGGCCCTCCGACTTCAGCCCGACATCGATGACGGCGGTATCGCCCTCGATCCGGACGATCCGTCCAGTGATGACGGAGCCGTCGAAGCCGCTGTCGGTGCCGAGCGTGGCATCGAGAAGGGCGGCGAAGTCCTCGGTCTCGGCCGGGACGGTGGCCGTTTGTGCCATGCGGTGCGTGCTCTTCCTGTCGTCGCGAACGCGCGACGGCGGTCTGCGCCCCCGGGTCGGGCCATCGATGGCGGGGCCGGGCACGGCTTGCCCGGGATTGCCCGGGCCGATTGCGAGTGGCGGGCGGGGGCCAATGGCCGCACTGCCCGTTGACGCGTCAGGAACGGCCGGATGATGGCAAAGTCAAGCGATTTCAGACGCGACGCCGGTCAGGGCGGGGCGAGCCGGCGCTCGATTGCGCCAAGCGCGGCGGCGAAGGCGGCATCGGCGTCGAGGGAGGTGGTGTCGATCCGGATGGCGTCGGGCGCAGGTTTCAGCGGCGCCACGGGGCGGTTGGCGTCCTGCGCGTCGCGGTCACGGATCTCGGCGAGCACCTGGTCGGGGTCGGCGGCGATGCCGCGGCCGCGCAGTTCGAAGAACCGGCGGCGGGCGCGTTCCTCGGGCGAGGCGGTGACGAACAGCTTCACCGCGGCGTCGGGGAACACGACCGTGCCGATGTCACGCCCGTCCAGTACGGCGCCGCGGGCACGGCCGAAGCTGCGCTGGAACTCCAGCAGCGCCGCGCGCACCGCCGGGATTGCGGCGACGGCGGAGGCGGCGGCATCGGCCGCCGGTCCTCGCAGATCCGGCCGGTCCAGATCGGCCGGGTCGAGCGCGCGCGCCTCGGCCTCGGCGATCGCGGCGTCGCGCGGATCGGCGCCGCGGTCGAGCACGCGCCGCCCGACCGCGCGGTAGAGCAGGCCCGTGTCGAGATAGGGCAGGCCGAGATGCGCGGCGAGCCGCCGGGCGAGCGTGCCCTTGCCGGCGGCGGCCGGGCCGTCGATCGCGATCACCAATGGCGTCACGCTGGCTCGATCGTCGCCCCGAGCTCTCGCATGAGCTCCGCGAAGCCAGGGAACGAGGTGTCGATGAAGCCGCCATCGTCGATGGTCACCGGCTCGGCGGTGACCTGGCCGAGCACCAGGAAGGCCATGGCGAAGCGGTGGTCCAAATGGGTGGCGATGGTGGCGCCGCCGCGCGGCGGCGCGCCGGTGCCATGCACCACGAGATCAACGCCGGCGATCTCCACCAACGCCCCCCAGGCTTCGACCCCGCCGGCGATCGCAGCGAGCCGGTCGCTCTCCTTCACCCGGAGCTCGGCAAGCCCGCGCATCCGCGTGGTCCCCTCAGCACAGGCGGCGGCGACCGCGAGCACCGGGAACTCGTCGATCATGCTCGGCGCGCGTTCGGCCGGGACATCGACGCCGGTCAGCGGCGAGGAGGAGACGGTCAGGTCGGCGACCGGCTCGCCGGCCGCGTCGCGCTCGGCCCCGATCTCGATATCCGCGCCCATCTCCCTCAGCGTCGTGTAGAGCCCGGCGCGGAGCGAGTTCATGCCCACCCCCTCCAGCGTCACCGAGGAGCCAGGCACGATCAGCGCGGCGACGGCGGGGAAGGCCGCCGAGGACGGATCGGCCGGCACCGTCACGCTGCGTCCGGTGAGTTCCGGCTGGCCGGTGAGCCGGATCTCGCGGCCGCCATCTTCTCGGCGGTCCACGTCCACGGTGGCGCCGAAGCCGCGCAGCATGGTCTCGGTGTGGTCCCGTGTGCCGTGCGGCTCCACCACGCGCGTGATCCCCGGCGCGCAGAGCCCGGCCAGCAGCACGGCCGACTTCACCTGCGCCGAGGCCACCGGGAGCGTGTAGTCGAGCGGCATCGGATCGGCGGCCCCCCGGATCGCGAGCGGCAGCCGCCCGCCCTCGCGGGTCCAGAACGCCGCACCGCACTGGCCGAGCGGGTCGGTGACGCGCTTCATCGGGCGGCGGCGCAGGCTGGCGTCGCCGGTGATCACGGCGAAGATCGGGTGGCCGGCGATGATGCCGGTCAGCAGCCGCGCCGCCGTCCCCGAGTTGCCCATGTCGAGCACGCTGTCCGGTTCGGCGAGCCCGCCCACGCCGCGCCCGCGCACCGTCCAGCCCCCCTCGCCGGTGCGCGTGACCTCGGCGCCGAGGGCGCGCATCGCGGCCGCCGTGCAGAGCACGTCCTCGCCCTCGAGCAGGCCGGCGATCCGCGTCTCGCCGACCGCGAGCGCGCCGAGCATCAGCGCGCGGTGGCTGATCGACTTGTCGCCCGGCACACGCACGCTGCCCGAGAGCGGGCCGGCGGCGGCGCGGGCGGTCATCGGCCTGGCGGTCTCGGTCATCCTGCCTCTCCGGGTCATGCTCGGGCGCGCGCTCTAGCATCGCGGCAGGGCATTTGACAGGGCAGGCGGGCTCTGGCATTCGCGCGGCCCCGCCGTTCCGCGCGGCGGCCGAACCAGGCGGAGTGTCTCGATGGCGAAGGTCGAACTGGGCTTGAAGCGCACCTGTGTGGCCTGCGGCGCCAAGTTCTACGACCTGATGCGCAGCCCCGCGGCGTGCCCGAAATGCGGCACCGAGCAGCCGGCCGAGCAGCCGCGCTTCCGTCGCCCCGGCGGCGCCGAGGACCGGGCCAAGCCGAAGCGCGTCGCCGCCGCGCCAGCGCTGGAGGAGGCCGAGATCGAGGTTGAGGTCGAGGAGGCCGACGACGACGCGGTGATCGAGGATGCCGACGACCTCGAGGGCGAGGACGATCTCGGCGCCGAGATCGAAGTCGAGCCGGGCAGCGACGAGGAGGAGCGCTGACCGGCCGTTCCGCTGCCGCCAACGCTACGCCGCGCGCGGCAGCGCCAGCGCCTTTGTCGCCTCCACCATCGCGCGCAGCAGGAAGGACGGGGTCTGCGTCGGGATCGTGCAGCCCGGCGCGATGATCAGCCGCTCGGCCCCGCCGTTCTGCCGCACCGTGTCGCGCACTTCCGCGCGCAGCGCGTCCGGCCCGCGCTCGGTGATCAGCACCTCGTTCACCCCGCCCATCAGGCACGTGTCGGTCAGCCTGCGCAGCTCCGCGATCGAGGGATTGCCCGCCAGCCGGTCGCTGACCGAGAGCGCCTCGATCGGGTAGTCGAGCACGCGCGTCACATCCACCGGCGCGCCGTGCACGTGCAGGATGCGCACCATCGGCGCCATCGCGGCCAGCATGCGGAGATCATAGGGCCGCATGAGGCGCTCGTAGGTCGCCTGATCGACCGCGCGCGACCCGCCGGTGATCGCGCCGTTGATCGAGAAGAAGATGCCGTCGCAGCCGGCGTCGCGCAGCGCGGCCATGAAGTCCTCCATGGTCGCGCAGACGGCCTCCAGCATCTCCGTCGCTGCCTCCGGGTGCGCGAACACCACGCGCGCGCGGTCGTAGCCCGCCTTGCGCATCACCTGCTGGAACGGATCGAAGCCGGTATCGAGGATCGGCACGTCCGGGCCGAGCCGCGCGCGCCGCCGGCGGATCGC